>VGFA01000007.1 GCA_016869025.1 Armatimonadota bacterium
TAAGCACCGCGGTCAGCACCAGGTGCAGGCCGCTCCCCCGCCACAGCGCCCATCCCACCGCCATGATCAGGAGTCCACCGTACGCGGGGTGGCGCGTACGCGCGTAGAGGCCGGTCTGCACAAACGTACCCCTGCGACGCGGCCGGGGCAGGATAGTCAGGCTGGGACCGAGTTCATACAGCGCGCGCAGGCCCAGCCATCCTCCCGCGATGACCAGCAGCACACCGAGTGGCACCCAGAGCGCACGAGACGGCGCGGTCCAGCGCCACGCGGGCGGCGCCAGCGCCACCGCTGCCATCAAGATCAACTGCCCGATAACCAGCCACTCGCCGCGTGTGCCCTTCCACCAGGGCGGGCAGCCGCTCATGGTTTGCCTCCCTGCGGGCGCGAGGATCGCTGCCGGGGCCGGCCCAAGACCCGGCGGCGATGCGCCGAGGACAGGTTCTCGCACGCGTAACGCAGCACCAGCCGCGTGGTTCGATCGCGGTTCGCCACCAGGTAAGTCACGACCTCGCCGGCCTTCTTCTTCGTCGCTTCCTTCAGCAACCATCCGACCCCTTTCTGTACCATTAGGTCGGCATCGCCGAGCAGCCGGTCTGCCATGCCAAGGATCTCGGGCAGGTGCTCGCCGGTCCGCGCCAGTGGGATCATACTGACCGCGGCTGCGCGGCGGCGCCACCGATGGCGGCTGCGCGCCCAGGGGACGAGCCGACGGATCAGCGCCGGGTGGTCGCGGACCAGCGGCCCGATGATCTGGCAGCACAGCGAGTCGCAACTCGCCCAATCGTTGAGGAAGCTGACCCATCGGTCGAAGGTGCCGAAGTGCGCCGGGGCCAGGTGACGGCCGAATCGCTCCAGGATGCGAACGGCGAGCGCCGCCTCGTCCATGTTGCCCGAGCGATAGAGGCCGCCCGCGATCCGCAGGGCCGCCGGCAGCCCGCCGCGTGCGGCGGGCTTCGATCCGGCGCGTTCGACCGCGCGGAGGCGTGGCTCCCTGGCCTGCCCCACCCGAAGCGCCGCCGCGGCGTCGCGGGCGAACCCGTCGAGCAGCGTCCGGCGCACACCGTAGGTCTTGACACCGTCGGTGAAGTAGCGCCGGGCCCCGGCGGCGTTGATGGGGTCGGCATGGGCGCGGAGCAGGGCTCGCAGCGATGCGACAGAGACTGACACTTTGCACCTCCGGTTTCCATCGGCGGTTGCGTGGATTGTTCGCGATCCGCCTGAGGATTCCGCCCGGGCCACCGTCCAGCGGGAATGCTGGAGGACCCGGCCCGCCCAGAGGGAGGCGCGGGTCCGGGTCGAACTCGCCAGGGAGGATCGCAATCCGCAGCACCCGGGAGGCAGGGCGTGAAACGCGGTCGCGTTATTGTTCTCGTCGTCGCAGGCGTCGTTGCTGCTGGCGTGCTCTATCAGATCAGCGCTCCCTGGCGGGCCACCGCCGTGGACCTCACGCCGGTTGAGCGGGGATCGCTCTCCGACTCCCTGGCCGTCACCGGGATGGTCGAGGCGCGGACCGTGACGGTGTCGCCGAAGGTGCCGGGGCGGGTACGGGCCGTACACGCGGCGAGCGGCGACGAGGTGCCCGCCGGTCGGATCCTCATCGATCTGGACAACGAGGAAATGGCCGCGCGCGTGGACGAGGCTACGGCGGCCGTTTCAGCGGCCCGGGCCCGCCGGGATCAGGCCGCCGCGGCCCTGGAGGTGCAGCGCGCAGCGGCTGCCGCCCGCATGGCACAGGCCGAGGCCGAGCTGGCAGCTGCCCGGGCGCAGCGTGACAAGGCGCGCGCCGGCGCCAGGCCGCAGGAGCGGCAGCAGGCTGCATCCCGCGTGGCGCAGGCGAAGGTGGCGCTCGACCAGGCCCGGCGCGAGCACCAGCGCGTGCGCGATCTCGTGGCCAGGGGCGCACTCCCGCAGAGCGCGCTCGACGCCGCGCGCGCCGCCGAGGAGACCGCGCAGTCACAGTACGATGCCGCGCTGCAGGCTCAGAGCCTCGTCGAGGCCGGAGCGCAGGCCGAGGACATAGCCACGGCCGAGGCGCGCGTGCGCCAGGCCGAGGCCGCAGTTGCCGCCGCCCGGGCTGCGGCCGCAGAGGAGCGCATCCGCGAGGCCGATCTCGCCACGGCCCGCGCCGCTGTTGGGCAGGCCGAGGCGGCGCTGCGCGCCGCGAGGGCGCAACTGGCTTCTGCCACGATCACCGCGCCGATCGCAGGCACGGTCGTGCGCAAGAACGTCGAAGTCGGAGAACTGGTCACGCCCGGCGCCTCGCTGCTCGCGCTCGCCGACCTGCGCGAGGTCTGGGTGACCGTGGACCTGGCCGCCGGCGACGTCGCCAAGGTCCGCGTGGGGCAGGATCTCGAGGTGCGCTCGGACGCCTATCCCGGCCGCGTCTTCCCGGCAAAGGTCACGGAACTCTCCCGCGTGGCCGATCCCAGGTTCGGCGTGGGGCAGGCCTGGTCCATCCGCGCGAAGGTCGCCCTGACCGACCCTGACCGGCTGCTGCGGCCTGGGGTGCAGGTGGACATCGAGGGGACCGGGATCGTCGCGGCCGATGCGCTCCTGGTGCCGGCGACGGCCATCGTGACCCGCCTCGAGCGCACTGGGGTGTTCGTGGTTGCCGGGGGGATCGCCCGGCTCCGACCAGTCGAGATAGGCGTGCGTACGTCGAAGCAGGTGCAGGTGCTCAGCGGAGTGGAGGTCGGCGATCGGGTGGTGGGGACTCCCCCGGAGGGTCTTCGGGACGGGATGCGGGTGAGAACAAGGTAGTTCGGGGTGTACCCCGCAGCCTGGCCCGATCGGCTGGCGGCACCCTAACGTAGTGAGGAAGTGGGAGACAAAGGATTGTAGGGCTGACCAACGGAACCGGGCCGGCGTGAGGGGTGATCGAGGAATGGGACGACCCGCATGGAGCGCCAGTCAAGCCAGATGGTTCGGCTTACTTCAAGTCCCGCCTGCTCATCACAAGGGCGGGCCGAGTTGGCCGTCGTGTCTTTGTTATCCGAGCGCGGCAGGCGAAGTGCAAGTTGAGTGATAGCCGGCATCCATGTGCATTTGGGGCCGAAAGGAGCAAACAAGATGAGTAACAGTGCCCGCAGTGTCTTCGTATTTGGCCTGTATCTCGCGGTGCTCGGCGTCTTCTTGCTTGTAGCACCGAACATTCTGCTTGGGATGTTTCTCGTTCCCCATACCACTGAAGTATGGATTCGTGTCGCCGGAATGCTGGTTCTCTTCTTGGGCTTCTACTACACGCAGGCAGCCCGAAAAGAAATGACCGACTTCTTCCGATGGACGGTCTATGTCCGTTCCACCGTCATTGTCTTTTTCGCCTCCTTCGTGTTGTTGGGTATGGCTAGTCCACCCCTCCTTCTATTCGGGGCCGTGGACCTGCTGGGAGCCATTTGGACAGGCTTGGTATTGCGATCTCCGAAGAACGCGTAGCGAGAATGCGGCTTGCGTTCATATTGCGCGCACCTTCAAGCTATAAGGGGCTGGCCAACGGCAGGTTACAGCCGACGTTGCTCCGCTGCGCCCCGCGACACGGCTGAACCCAACCGTTAGCCCAAACCGTGGGCGCGGGCTTGTATCTCGCCACACCGGAGAGCGGATCGGGGCCAGGAGTCCTCGTGCTTCATTCGTGGTGGGGGCTCAACGAGTTCTTCAGGGGCTTCTGCGACCGACTCGCCGGCCAGGGGTTCGTTGCTCTCGCGCCGGACCTGTTCGACGGCAAGGTTGCGACCACCATCACGCAGGCGAAGGAGCTGCGGGCGAAGACCACCGCAGCACGCAAGGAGTCCGCATACAAGTACCTGATCCGGATGATCAGTGTGCTCTTGGGCGAGCCTGCGGTTCGCGGGCCCGACATTGGGGTGATCGGCTTCTCAATGGGCGGACACTGGGCCTACTGGCTCGCGCAGCGCCCTGAGCTGCCGATCGCGGCCACAGTGACCTTCTACGCAGCGCGCAACGGCGACTACGCGACCACTTCCTCGGACTTCCTAGCTCACTTCGCCGAGACAGACGAGTGGGTTTCCGCGGCGGGTATCAGGAAGCTCGAGAGGAGCCTGACCGCAGCCGGGAGGACGGTGTTCTTCTACACGTATCCGGGGACAGGTCACTGGTTCTTCGAGCAAGACCGTGTCGACGCTTTCGACCCTGAGGCGGCGGCACTGGCGTGGGACCGAACGCTGCTCTTCTTGAAGGAGAGGTTGGGCTAACCAGCGCGTCAACCTGACAGCGCGCCCGACTTCGTGCGTACTGTCACCTGGCGAGGTGGCACGGGTGCCGGAGGTCAAGCGAGCCAAGACGGTCTACGAGCTCAAGGTTTCGCTGCGAGGGGCGCAGCCGCTGATTTGGCGTCGGTTCCAGGTGTTGAACGACATCACCTTGTTTCGGCTCCACAACATCCTGCAGCTCGTCATGGGAGGCGCTCGATCATGGAGCAGATCCTCGCAAGATGCGGCTATCGCTGCGACCTGTGTCTGGCGTATCGGCCGAACGTCCAGGCGAATCCATCAAGCCAGCAGATCCTCAGCGATAGGTGGCACAAGTACTTCGGATTCAGAATTCCCCCAGGAGAAGTCGTGTGCGACGGCTGCATGGCAGAGGATGGGCGCCTCATTGACCACACGTGTCCGGTCAGGCCGTGCGTCATCGAGAGAGCGCTGCGCTACTGCGCCGAATGTGCTGACTACGGATGTGAGGAACTCGCAGAGCGTCTGGTGAACTATGAGGACGTTGCGGCCCGGTTCGGGGCCCCGATCCCGGAGGAAGACCGCGCCAGGTTCATCGCGCCCTACGAGAACAAGCAGCGTCTTGAGGAGTTGAGAGCGAGGTGGAGTGAGTGAATAGATTCCTGTTCGCGGGCGCAGCAGCGTTTCTGGTTCTTCACGGACTGATCCATCTTATGGGCACAGCCGCATACCTGAAGCTCGGCCGGGTCGAGGCACTTCCGTACAAGACGACGCTACTTGGCGGCGCGTGGCATGTCGGCGACGCGGGCATACGGGTTTTCGGGATTCTCTGGCTGGTCCCTGCGGTAGGGTTCGTCTTGTGCGGCATCGCCATATTCGCAGGCTGGGCATGGTGGCCCCGGCTGGTTGGAATCATGGCGGCTGTGTCCCTGGTGCTGACGCTATTGGACTGGAGCGTGGCCTACGCCGGAGCCATACGGACGATTCCACCACCCGGGCCCCCGACATTCACTTCAAGCGCATCACCGCGCGGACGGTTGTCGCAATCCGCAAGCTGAGTGGAACCTTCTCTGGAGAGCAGCGGAAGATGGTTGCTGATAACGCGCTCTCCATCGCCCAGGCGCACTTCTCCGAGAATGCCTGGATGCGTGCCATCTATGCCGATGACACGCCGGTCGGCTTCCTCATGCTGCACGTTGGCTCCGACTACGATGATGGGATTGGCTGCCCTGGAATGTTCCTGTGGCGCTTGACGAGATCGAGCTCGCGCTGAAGTTCGGGGGGTGAACCCCATGTACGAGAAATGGCTCGTGGCCGGCTGGGGGGACATGGACTTCAACTCCCACATGAGAAACACGGCCTACCTGGACAAGTCGGCTGATGTTCGGATGATGTTCTTCTCGGAGAACGGGTTTCCGATGAGCGAGTTCTACCGGCTCAGGATCGGTCCTGTGGTCATGAAGGACGAGATTGAGTACTACAGGGAAGTCGAGTTGCTGGAGGAGTTGAGGGTGACTCTGGCCATAGCCGCCCTCGCGGAGGATGGCAGCCACTTTCACATACGCAATGAGTTCTTCAAGCGCGACGGCAAGTTGGCCGCGAAGGTCACAAGTGTCGGTGGATGGCTCGATCTTGGTACGCGGAGACTGACTATCCCACCGGAGGCATTGACCAGCGCTCTACGGTCGCTTACGCGTACTGATAACTTCCAAGTCTTGCCTTCAATTGCAAAGGGATGATGTCCGGGTACACGGCTGCCTCAGAAGGAGGGTCGTCATGGCGCTGATGACTAGAAACGACTACATCGAAAGCCTCAGGAGGATGAAGAAGCGCGCGTACATCATGGGCCAGGAGGTCGAGAGCCCGGTGGACCACCCGCTGGTCCGGCCGTCGCTCAACGCATGCGCGATGACCTACGAACTGGCCCAGGATCCCGAGTACGCCGACCTGATGCTGGCCACCTCCAACCTGACGGGCCAGACGGTCAACCGGTTCACGCACCTGCACCAGAATGCGGCAGACCTGGTGGCGAAGGTGAAGATGCAGCGCCTGCTTGGGCAGAGGACGGGTTGCTGTTTCCAGCGCTGTGTGGGCATGGACGCGTTCAACGCGGTGGATTCGGTGACCTACGAGATGGACCGGACGCTGGGTACGGAATACCACGCCAGGTTTCGCCGGTACCTGCAGCACGTGCAGGAGCACGATCTGGTGGTGGACGGCGCGATGACGGACGCGAAGGGCGACCGGCGGCTGAGGCCTTCGAAGCAGGCCGATCCGGACCTGTTCGTGCACATCGTGGAGCGGAAGCCCGATGGCATCGTGGTGCGCGGCGCCAAGCTCCACCAGACCGGCGCCTTGAACGCACACGAGATCCTCGTCATGCCCACGCAGACGCTCTCGGAGGAAGACCGGGACTATGCCGTCGCATTCGCAGTTCCGGCGGACGCTCCGGGCATTCTCATGATCTGCGGCCGGCAGTCGTCGGACACACGCCGACTCGAAGGCGGCCAGATTGACGTGGGCAACCGAGAGTTCGGCGGTCACGAGGCCGTGATCATCTTGGACGAGGTATTCGTCCCCTGGGAGCGGGTCTTCATGGCCGGCGAACACGCCTTCAGCGGGCTGCTCGTTGAGCGGTTTGCCGGCTACCACCGCCAGAGTTACGGCGGCTGCAAGGCAGGTGTAGGCGACGTGATGATCGGGGCGGCGCAGTCGCTGGCCCAGTACCAGGGGACGGAGGGGGCGTCGCACATCAAGGACAAGATCGTCGAGATGGTCCACCTCAACGAGACGATGTACGCGTGCGGTATCGCGTGCTCAGCGGAAGGCAGGCCGACGGCTACCGGCACCTACCTGATTGATCCGCTGCTGGCGAACGTGTGCAAGCTCAACGTGACCCGCTTCCCGTACGAGATCGCGCGGCTGGCGCAGGATATCGCAGGCGGCCTGCTTGTCACGTTGCCGTCGGAGAAGGACCTGGCCAACCCCGTCGTGGGCCCCTACCTAGTGAAGTACCTGCACAGCGTGGACCGCTACACGACCGAAGAACGCTGCCGGATGCTGCGGTTGCTGGAGAACCTCACGCTGGGGCCGGGAGCGGCGGCCTATCTCACCGAGTCAATGCACGGGGCCGGGTCGCCGCAGGCGCAGAGGATCATGCTGGCGCGGCTCGCCGACCTGGAGGATAAGACGCGGTTGGCGCGGAAGCTGGCCGGCGTCAAGGAGCGCCCAGGGTGAGGGGCTGGTAGTCGAAGGCGAATCGTATGCCAGGAGGGAGGCTGGGCCATGTTCGCGAGAGCAGTGAATATCCAGTTCCAGGCTGGCAAGGTTGATGAAGCGAGCCGCATCGTCAACGAGTCAATCGTTCCGGTGATGAAGGAGCAAAAGGGGTTCAAGGGTCAGTTTCTCCTTACACAGAGTGATACCGGCAAAGCCATCTCGGTCAACCTGTGGGAATCGGAAACCGACCTGGCGGCATTCGAAGCCAGCCCTCTTTACCGGGAACTGTTGGGCAAGCTCGCAGGTGTTCTTGCAGGGCCGCCTGCTTCAGAGCGCTATGAGGTCAGCGTTCAGGCGTAAGGCCACATAGCTACCCCTTCGACGGCGCTGGCTGCTTGGCTGCAGCAACAGCCTTGACGATCATCCAGCCGATCACCCCCGCCCCGACTGCGAAGGTGATCAGGAACACAATCAGCGGGCTCCATTGTACGTTGGCCTTCTCCGCGGCCACGTCAAGATACCTGCGAAGCTCCGCGTTCTGCAGCACCTGGCGGCTGACCGCGTTCAGCGCCATGACGCCCACCTGGGCAAGAGCGGTCGCCAGCGCCAGCGGCCGCCGCACCTTCCTGCTCTGAGCCAGGATCAACGCCCAGGGCAGGCCCGGGCCCAGTGCGGTCAGGGCCGTCAGCACAACCAGGGAGCCGCCGAACATAGTCTGGCGCAGCTCCGGGGACCAGGTTCCGAACGTGTACCAGGTGCCCATCAGGGCGAACCAGGCCGCGCCCGCAGTGTAGAGTCTCAGCGCGAAGCCGGATACCCACCGCCGGTACGCGTCGCTCTCTTTCGCGGCGAAGAAGGCGGCGTCCACCACCAGGTAGGCGGCCGTCGTTGTCAGCGCCAGGCCAAACATCATCAGCCAGCGGGGCCAAAGAGTCGGGTCGGCGACGTTGAGTGCGATTCCCAGCGGCGCGCCTGCTACGCTCGTCTTCTGCCACAGTGCCGGCCACGCGGCCAGGTTGGTCATCAGACTGAAGCCGTTGGCGAACACGAAGCTAATCGCGATGAACAGCAGCGTCCCAATCCATCCGGCCGTGCGGTGAACCGGCGAGGTGCGTCCCCTCCGGAGACCGATGGCGTAGAAATAGACGCCGTAGTAGGCCGGGATGAGCATGAGGATGATGCTCAACCACGGCCAGGCCATCAGGATGGTGGCCGGGAAGAACACCTTGTAGTACGCGACCTGGATGAACAGCAGCGGTATGATCCCGAAGTTGATGCCCAGGGCGATCAATATCGGCATCTGGTTCATCAGGCGGTTCGAGCAGGTCCTGGCATGCTCGTCGCGTCCTCGCAGGAGCATTGCCAGCAGGACCCCGGCGAACCACAGGTTCATCGGAATCGTGTGGAGCGTGAACCCCAACACCTTGAAGAACACCGTGAACCAGTATGGTGATGGGACTCCCAGCGGGCTGTCGGGTCCTAATAGACGGGTTGGATCCATCTTCGCCTCCCTACCGCATTCCCTCCGGGCGCGGCAGCGCGATTGACGCCAGGTACTTCACCAGCATCTCCGTTTCCTCGGGCGTGCCCGCCCACGGCGGCATGAAGATGTTCACATCTCCCAGGTGCGGGACGGTGCTCCGGATGATGTCCGGCGTCCAGCCCCGCATCAGGTGTCCGACCGCCGAGTATCCCGCGGTTGTGGAGTGGCAGTTGTTGCAGGCGTACTGGAAGATCAGGTGGCCCAGCCGCACCTGGTCGGGCTCGGATAGCCCGCTCAGCTTCTCCCGAACGATCTTAGTCCCGTCCATCACCTGGGGATACTGCGAGGCAACGAAGGCCTTGGTCCAGGTGCCGCTCTCCAGATAGCCGACCTTGCGCACCTGGGGAAGCTGTTCGGTCAACAACTGGTTGCCCATCACGATGTTATAAACGATGTACGGCTTGCGGACCGCCTCACGGATGAACTCACCCGTGCTGAACGCGCCCACCCCGAAGATGAAGAGCAAGATCGCAAATCCCGGGGATAGCCACCCAGGGTTGCGGTAAGGCCCCAGGTACAGCATGACGAACACGATGGCCGTGGTGGCGAAGATCAGGGCCGTGAGCACGGTCAGGACGCCGGAGGCCATCAGGGCCGCCCGGGCCGACTCGGGCAGGAACGCGTACCATCCCATGCCGCCGATCAGGATCAGGATGGAGCCCAGCAGCCCAGGACGGGCCGATCGCTTTGCGACCAGATCGCGCAGCGCAGGGTCCTTGATCTTGAACGCCGCGTGCAGGTACACGTACAGCGTCGCCAGGAGGATCGCGCCCCCTGTGCGCGCCAGCACCTGGGGCACGAACTGCGGGTTGAGCAGCCCCACCCAGAAGTTCTTGCTCTGCAGCCAGGCGCCGGGGTTGAGCATGAAGCCGGTGATTCCGGTGATCAGTACCAGACTCAACCAGGCCGAGCCCGCGTAGATCCACCCCATGGTCTGATGGGTCTTCGGGTCCGGCCGGCCCCAGTAGTAGTAGAAGATGAACGCGGCGACGATCTCGATAATGAATGTCACGTACTCCATCGCCCAGCCGAAGACGAAGATGTGGATCAGCGTCCTGGTAGCCAGAGGGGAGGCCAGCCCGATCGTCCACCAGATGCCCACGCCGGTGATGGCGCCGTAGACTACCGTGAGCAGGATGAAGAACCACGCGTGCTGTTTCAGGTAGGCGAGGTAGTGCCGGTTGTGCGTGCGGTAGGCGTGCCGCACCTCGACCGCCAGGAACAGCCCGCCGCCCACGGCGTAGTGCGCGACCAGTACGTGCAGCACCGCTATTGCGGCGATGAGCATGGGGGACGTGAGAAGCGGGACGTACCACCAGGGATAGTGCATGCCGATCCCTCCCCTCGACTCCTGTGAGGTTCTTTGTGGCTTCTCACTGTCCCTGCGCTGCGGGCTCCAGCCCGCCCACTCGGCCCGCCTATGCGAACCTGGCTACTCGAACCTGAACAACAGGATCCCCACCACGAAGAACGCGATGCCGAATCCGGCGAGCGCGGCCGCCTGCGGCAGCACCTCCGCCAGCCCGAGGCCACGCGTGATGATGTTCACGAACCCGGTCATGGCCCATCCCTGCGGTACGGCGTAGGCCAGGGTCTGCATGTACCGCGGCGCTACCTCGATCGGCCACCAGGCCCCGCCCAGCATCGCCGGGATGATGGTTACAACCGGAAACAGCGTGGACACCTGCGCCTCGGTACGGACGACCGCCGCGAGCATGACGCCTAGCCCGGTGGCCGAGAAGAGATACGTGGCCACTAGCAGGGCAAGCGCGGCAGGGGCCTGCCCCCAGTTCACGCCGAGCAACCCCCAGCCGACGATGATCAGGATGCCCATCTGAACGACTCCTTGAAGATAGATCCCGGAGATCTTGCCTCCCAGGATGGATGCCCGCCGCGTCGGGGTGGTCATCAGCCGCGCCAGCGTGCCGTTCTGGCGTTCGACCACAAGGGTTGCCGCGCTCATCGCCGCGGCCATCATGACGAACATCACCGCAAAGCCCGGGGAGGCCTGCTCCATGCCAGTCGGGAGCCGCTGCCGGCGGTCGGGGGCAAGTGCGCTTGCCACCTCCACGTTGACGGTCACAGGGGGAGTGGGCGACCAGCGGCTGTCGGCCCGATCAATGGCGCGGCGGCGCACAGCCGGTCCCAGCGAGGGGTCCTGCGTCTCGCGCACGGCCAGCGCCGCGGTGAACTCGCCCGCGATGGCGTCCACCGCCAGGCGCATCGCCACCTCGCGCACGATCTCGGTGACGAGCATGGGCGGGCCCCGGCGTGGGTCGAACCGCACGCTCACGTCGGCGTCCTTGCCCGTGTTGATGCGGGCGGCAAACCCTTTGGGTATGAAGATGACGGCGGCGACGCGCCCATCCTCGAGCAGCGCCCTCGCCTCCACCCCGGTGGTCTTCCGAAGGCCGACCGTGGGCTCCTTTCCAAGACGCTCAGCGAAGAGCCGCGAGTACGTGCTGTCGTCCTCGTCGGCGACCGCCACCGGCGTGCGCGCGCCGGCGGCGCCTTCTCCAAAGACGGCGCCCACCAGCACGGTCATCAACAGAGGCATCGCCAGCCGCCAGAGCAGCGCGCCGCGATCGCGCGCGGTGATGGTCAGCGACAGCAGCGCAATCGTCCAGGCCTTGCGCAGGGCGGTCACGTTGCGCTCACCGGAACCGCAGCCTCCACGCCCCCACGGTGAGGAACACCACGGACATGGCGAGCAGCGCCAGCAGCGGCTGCCAGATGGCCACCGGGGTCTGTGCGCCGGCCATGATGGCCAGGAATCCGTCGAGGGCCCAGCGGTTGAAGGTCAGCCGGCTGACGTATTCCAGCCACGGCGGCATGAAGTACACGGGGAACATCGCGCCGCCCAGGAACGACATGGGCAGGATGATGGCCGGTGCCAGCGACTCGACGGCCTCGGGGGTGCGGGCCAGCGCGGCCAGGAACGTGCCCAGCCCGGCCGCGGCCAGCGCCGTGGCGCCGATCATCAACAACAGCAGCAGCGGAGAGCCCCACCGGACCTTGTAGAAGACCGACGTGAAGAGAACAAGCAGACTGAACTGTACCAAACCCGTCAGGAAGGTGGCCAGGAGCTTGCCGGCTATGATGTCGGAGGAGCCCGTGGGGGTTGTGCGCATGCGCGCGAGCGTGCCCTCGCGCCGCTCGACCAGGATGCTCTGGCTCGCCATGCTCACCCCGAAGAGCAGGTACATGACACCCATCCCCACGGCGTAGTAGTCAATGGCCGCGGGGAAGCGGGGCCCACTGCCGCGCTCCTCGGCGATCGCCACGGCCTGGCGGCCCGTGAACTGCTCGACGTCCTTCAGCCATGACGGAATGGCCGCGACGACCGTGGCCGGGGTCATGATGCGTTCGACGATGAGCGTCTCGGCCGCCACCGTGATCGCCACCTGCCGCTTGACCACCTCCGCGCCGAACCGGTTGACGATGCTGTTGACGATGCCGGCCCGGATGCTCTGGGCCGGATCCGTGAAGAGCATGAGGCGCGCAGGGCGCCCGGTCATGACCGCCTGCGAGAATCCCCGGGGGATCACCAGCCCGGCGGCTCGGCGCCCGCGCAGAACCAGGTTTCGGGCATCCGCGGGCTGGCCGGCGTGGTCCACACGCAGCATCCGACCGATCTCTCCGGTCCCGAGTACCTGCTCCACCAGCAGCCGCGCGATCTCGCCCTGATCCTGATCCACAACGACCACAGGGATGCGTTGGAACTCGGCGGTGCCCTGCCACATCGGGTTGAAGACTAGGCCCAGGATGAAGATGAGCGCCATCGGCATGGCGAGCAGCACTACGAGGGCGCGCCGGTCGCGCGCGCGGATGCTGAGATCCTTCGCGGCGATGAACAGGGCCTTGCTGGTCACGGTTCAGTCACGGAGTCCCTTGCCGGTGAGGTGGAGGAAGAGACTCTCGAGGTTGGGCTCCCGGACCTCGATGGCCAGGATCGGCACGTCGTGCGCCACGAACTGCGTCACGATCTGCGGCAGCAGCCGGCGGCCTGTCGTGGTCAGCACCTCGAGCCGGTCCTCGCGCATCCGCACATCGTCCACCCCCGGAAGCGCGCGGAGCGACGCGGGCAGCTCGGCGCCAAGCCGCGCCGCGTGCGTGGCTATGCTGATCAGGTCGCGCTCCCCGACCTGCAGGCGCAGCTCCTCCTGGGTGCCCATGGCGATGATCTGGCCCGCGTCCATGATCGCGATCCGGTTGCAGAGGAACTCGACCTCCTCCATGTAGTGGCTGGTATAGAGGACGGTGAGGCCATCGCGGTTGAGCTGCTTCACGGTCTCCAGGATGTTGGTTCGCGACTGGGGATCCACACCCACGGTGGGCTCGTCCAGCATCAGCAGCTTCGGCCGGTGCAGGAGGCCTACGGCGATGTTGATCCGGCGCTTCATCCCACCTGAATAGGTGTCAATGCGCTCGCCGGCCCGGTCGCGCAGGCCCACGACATCGAGTACCTCCTCGATGCGGCGCGCGGCTTCCTCGCCCGCGACCTCGTACATGCGCGCCCAGAAGCGCAGGTTCTCTCGCGCGGTGAGGGTTGGGTAGAGGGCGATCTCCTGTGGGACCACGCCGATCGCCCGGCGGACCGCCATCGGATCCCTGCGTATGCTGTTGCCCGCAATAAAGGCGTCACCGGAGGTGGGTTCCAACAGGCAGGCCAACATGCCGATGGTGGTGGTCTTGCCGGCGCCGTTGGGGCCGAGCAACCCGAACGCTTCGCCGCTTCGCACCTCGAACGAGATCCCGCGGACCGCTGCATGCCCATCGTAGTGCTTGACCAGGTTCCCGGCGGCGACAAGGGCGTCCATGGGTTTCCTATTCCGCGGGCGAGGTTTGGGTCCCTGGTGAACGGTGGCAGGGTGCCTGGTGAGGTCGCGAGCCGCCGGGAGGCCGAAGGGGCAGGGTGCGGAGCGCGGGCCGCTGAAGTACCGGATGGTGAAGACCGCCTCGCGCACACCCAGGAATCCACGTTGAGCTTCTTCCTGAAGGGACTCGTCATCGGCTTCTCGATCGCTGCCCCGGTCGGGCCGATTGGCGTGCTGTGCATCCGCCGGACACTCGCCGACGGGCGGGCGGCAGGGCTAGTCTCCGGCCTGGGCGCGGCCACGGCCGATGCGGTCTACGGCGCGATCGCCGGATTCGGGCTGACGTTCATATCAGGCCTGCTGATCGGCCACCAGGCCTGGCTCCGCCTGGCCGGTGGCGTCTTTCTCGTCTACCTCGGTGTGAGAACGTTCTCAGCGACTCCGGCCTCCGAGGGGCCGTCTCGGACTGGCGCCGGTCTCCTGCGCGCCTACGCGTCCACGTTCCTGCTGACCCTAACGAATCCCATGACGATCCTTTCGTTTGCGGCGATCTTTGCAGGGCTGGGGCTGGCGAATGCGGCCGGAGGGTACGCCGTGGCCGGAGGGTACGCACCGGCCGGAGCGCTCGTGGCAGGGGTGTTCCTTGGGTCGGCTGCCTGGTGGCTGATCCTGAGCAGCAGCGCCGGCGCCGTCCGATCGAAGGTCGGTCCTCCGGGGATGCGCTGGATCAACCGGCTCTCAGGGTGCATCATCGCCGCGTTCGGCCTTGCAGCGTTTGTCAGCCTGATCCGATGAAACCCAACACCCTCTGGCGGCACCGCGACTTCCTGCTGCTCTGGACCGGACAGACCATCTCGGTCTTCGGGAGCCAGTTCACGCACCTGGCCGTACCGCTCGTCGCCGCGGTGATCCTGAAGGCCTCGCCGGCACAGATGGGCGTCCTCTCCGCTGTCGTGACCGCGCCCTTCCTGCTCGTAGGTCTGTTTGCTGGAGTCTGGGTGGACCGCTGGCGCCGTAGGCCGGTCCTGATCTCCGGCGACGTGGGCCGCGCGCTGGTGCTTTCGGCGATCCCGATCGCGCACGTGGCCGGCGCGCTCAGCATGCCGCTACTCTACGCGGTAGGGTTTCTGACCGGCGTCTTGACAGTATTCTTCGACGTCGCCTACCAGTCGTATCTGCCGTCCTTGGTTGACCGCGCGCATCTCGTGGAGGGGAACAGCAAGCTCGAGGCGAGCCGCTCGACCGCCCAGATCGCCGGACCGGGGCTCGCCGGCGTCGTCGTCCAGATTGTCTCGGCCCCGATGGCAATCGTTTTCGACGCCCTGTCCTTCTTGGTTTCCGGCCTGTTCATCGGGCTGATCAGGCGGTCCGAGCCGGCGCCTGAGTCTGTCCGAGCGCCTATGCTGGGCGAGATTCGCGAGGGGCTCGCGGTGGTCTTCGGAAACCCGATGCTTCGTGCGATTGCCGGTTGCACCGGTACGTCAAACTTCTTTGCCTCTGTGGCAGGCGCTCTCTACATTCTCTTTGTCACGCGCGAGCTGGGGATGAAGCCGGTCGCGATCGGTGCCGTTTTCAGCCTGGGCAGCCTCGGGGCGCTGGCAGGTGTGCTGCTCGCAGGATCACTCGCTCGGCGGCTGGGCGTAGGCCGCGTGATCGTGGTTGCGCCGCTGATCTCAGGTCTGGGGTTCGTGCCGGTGGTGCTGGCTACCCCGGCGCTGGCGGTCCCGCTGCTGACGCTGGGCGCGCTGGTGGTCAGTTTCGGTTCCCCCGTCTACAACATCAGCCAGGTGAGTCTGCGTCAGGCGATTACCCCGCACCGGCTGCAGGGACGGATGAACGCCACGATGCGGTTCCTGGTCTGGGGTACGATGCCGCTGGGCGCGCTGGCCGGTGGCGCCCTGGGTCAGGTGCTGGGGCTGCGCCCGACGATCGCGATTGCCGCGGCCGGGGCGGCGCTGGCGTTTGTGTGGGTGTGGCGCTCGCCGGTGCGGGCGCTCAGGCAGATTCCCGAGCCGCCCGGGCCGGCAGATTAGCCTGCTTTTCCGCCACCGCGCTTGGCGATGTACCGAACCCCTGGCACGTTGGCGAAGTCTGCATCTTGGCTCCACAGGGTTGCGCCTGAGGCACGCGCGGTTGCCAGCATGATGCTGTCCGCCATTGGGACTCCCAGGTCAAGGCTAATACGAGCAGCCGCCAAAGCCAGGGGCGCGGTGAGCTCAATGACTGTGCTTTGCTGCATAACCGCAACGGCCTGAAGAGCCTCCCCTTCGCCACGCTGCCGAAGAACCTGCTTGAAAACCTCGTAGAGGCTCAGGGTGGGAACCAGAAGCTCCGCGGGTGCCTCGATGGCTTTCGCGAAGAACTTGGCATTCGGGCCATCCGCAAAGTATTCCAGCCAGCCAGAGGAATCGACTACGTTCACACGCGGTCCCGTTCACGGGGCACATCGGTGTCAATTCCCCTGAGGAAGCCCTTCATCTCGCGAACCGGCCGCACAGGAACTAGCTCGATGCGGTCTTGGTAGAGGATGGCCTGAACTTTCTGGCCGGGCCTTAGCTTCAGCTTGTCGCGGATGCCCTTTGGGATCACGACTTGGAACTTCGGCGAAATTGTTACGGTTTCCATCGGCGGCCCCGATCGATCAGCTTATCGTATTACAGTTATTCTATCGATCCCCGGCGAAATCGGCAAGACACTCCTTTGGGCGGTTTTCGCCGGGACTACCAGCCCTTGATCCACATCTCCTCGTCCTCGAACACTTTCTCATCCTCGGCCCGGGCTTCTTCGGCGTCCATCTCGATCATCCGCCCGGGATTCTCCGCGCCGAGCACCTCCTTGTAGAACTCGTGCTGGATGAGGAGGCTCATGATCTCGTTGGTCCCGGTCCAGATCTGGATGAGGCGGGTGTCCCGTATCATCTTCTCGAGGGGGAAGACGTTGGTGTATCCGATCCCCCCGACGATCTGCATGGCGAGATTGGTCACCTCCCAGGCCGTATCCGTGGCGAACTTCTTGGCCTCGCTCACCATGCGCCGGGCAGTCGGCAGTCCTTGATCCACGGTTCGGGCCGCGGCCTGCGTGAGCGCCCGGGCCGCGTCGAGCTTTGTGATGGCATCGGCGACTTTGAAGCTCACTCCTTGAAAGGCGCGAATCTTCTGGCCGAAGGCCATGCGCCGGTTGCTGTACCGGACGGCGACCTCCAGGGCGGCACGGGCCATGCCCAAGGATCCGCCGGCCGAGGTCATCCGCTCGGGGATCATCATCTGGTTGAAGATGGCAGCCCCCTGGTTGAGCCCGCCCACCAGGTTTGCTTCGGGCACTTTCACGTCCCGGAACAGCAGTCGGCCTGTACCGCCTCCTCGGGTTCCCATGAGTTTGTACAGGTACTTGGCCTCCACGCCCGGGCGGTCCCGTTCGATCAGGATCAGGCTGATGCGCTCGTGGGGCTTCCCGGTTGGATTAGTGTTGCAGTATACGAGGAAGAAGTCCGCGGACGCCGCTCCGACGACGAAGCGCTTCTGTCCCCTCACCTTGAAGGCCCGGTTCTTCAACTCGGCCGTCGTCGTGGCGCCGAAGAAGTCGGATCCTCCCCGAGGTTCTGTCAGAGCCTCAGCAGAGACGAGATCGCCTTTCAGCATGGGCTTCAGGAATTTCTCTTTCTGCTCCTCAGTCCCGAAGCGTACCAGCGCCTCTCCCACGATGGACGGCATAGAGAAGGCGCAACCGAGCGAGGTCCCCAGGACTCCGATCTCCTCGTGCGCAGCGATCTCCGCGGTCCAGCCGAGGCCCCGGCCACCATACTCTCTTGGGAAACGCAGGCCCAGGAGGTTCCGGTCTCCCAGCGCCTTCACGTACTCCCTGGGATACGTGATCTCGTCGCGGTCCATCCTTTGCAGCAACTCTGAGGAGACTCCATGCCTCACGAACTCGCGGATCTCCTGGCGGAGAGCCTTTTCTTCTTCGTTCAGGAAGACGTCCTGAAGCATGGTTCACCTCCGATCATGCTTCACCACGGCGTCGCCACAGCCAGGGCAAGCCGGGCCAGCCGCCTCATCTTGTCTGGCGATACGCGTCGCTCCGGTGGTCACCAACGCGGACGCGGTACAGGTGCTCCCCACCAGCCAGTTTGACCGACTGGCGCGGAAGCGGTTCTGCGGATAGTGCCTCGATCTTCGCCCAGAGACGCTTGGCGAGCGGCTTTGGAAGAAGGCGAAGGTCCTTCTCGGCGGATGGATTCAGGGCGACACTAAAGGATGCCATCTCGCTTGAGCTGGCGCTTGACCTCACCGAGGCCGACAGGCTTCTCCATGCGCCGCTCAGCCACAGTGGCCAAGTCGTGGAGATCCTCCATCAGCTTCTGATAGCGACGGAAGGACAGGACCACGCCGGTCCTTCTGCCGTTCTCATCTACTATGAACTGCTCTCTTTGGGCGGCCATGCTTCACCTTCAGGCAGGGAGCTCGCTCGCGCTCACGTCGCCATCATACGGTAGGCCACATGGTTCCTGCTGGGATGCGTAGATCTGTGCCCAGGGAGATGCCCCAGCCAATCTCGAAGCATCATTATGGCCCCCTGCGCGGGCGGCCGACGAGGAAGAGGAGGAACAACGCCATGGCAGAGACGCGCAAGCGCCCGGCCCGCCGGTCCTGGGCCGAGCCGTGGAAGGTCAAGGTGGTAGAGCCGGTCAGGTGGACCAGCCGCGAGCAGCGCGAGCGGGCCATGAGCGAAGCCGGATTCAATACCTTCCTGCTGCGCTCGGAGGACGTCTACATCGACCTGCTCACCGACAGCGGCACGTCGGCGATGAGCGACTACCAGTGGGCCGGGATGATGCTGGGCGACGAGTCCTACGCCGGGAGCAGGAACTTCTACCACCTGGAGGCCGCCATCCAGAAGCACTACGGCTACGCCCACGTCGTGCCCACCCACCAGGGCAGGGGAGCCGAGCACATCCTCTCCAGGATGCTCATCAAGCCCGGCGATTTCGTCCCGGGCAACATGTACTTCACCACGACCCGTCTGCACCAGGAGCTGGCCGGGGGCACGTTCGTGGACGTGATCATTGACGAGGCCCACGACCCGCGGGCGTGGCTACCCTTCAAGGGCAACGTGGACCTGAACAAGCTGGAGGCCCTCATCGAGAAGGTCGGCGCAGACAAGATCCCGTACGTCAGCCTGGCGGCGACCGTGAACATGGCCGGCGGCCAGCCGGTCTCGATGCAGAACGCGCGTGAGCTGCGCTCGCTCTGCGACCGCTACGGCATCCGCGTCATGCTGGACGCGACCCGCGCCGTGGAGAACGCCTACTTCATCCAGCAGCGTGACGAGAACTACCGCGGGGCACCCGTGGCCGCGATCCTCAGGGAGTTCTGCTCCTACACCGACGGCTGCACCATGAGCGGCAAGAAGGACAGTCTGGTGAACATCGGCGGATGGCTGGCGTTGAACGACCCGGCGCTCTTCGACGAGGCCCGCAACATGGTCGTGGTATATGAGGGGCTGCACACCTACGGCGGGATGTCCGGGCGCGACATGGAGGCCATGGCCCGGGGCATCGAGGAGTCGGTGCAGGACGACCACATCCGGGCGCGCGTGGGCCAGGTGGAGTATCTGGGGATGAAGATGCTGGAGTGGAGCATCCCGATCGTGGAGCCGATCGGAGGCCACGCGATCTACCTGGACGCCGCGAGATTCTACCCGCACATTCCCCAGGACCAGTTCCCGGCGCAGACACTGGCCGCGGAGCTCTACCTGGACTCCGGGGTGCGGAGCATGGAGCGGGGCGTGGTCTCAGCGGGCCGCGACCCGGTCACGGGCGATCACCGCTATCCGAAGCTGGAACTGGTACGACTGACCATCCCCCGCCGCGTGTACACGCAGGCCCACATGGACGTGGTGGCCGAGTCGGTTGACGCAGTCTTCGAGGAGGGGAGGAAGACCGGGGGCCTGCGGATGGTCTACGAGCCGAAGTACCTGCGCTTCTTTCAGGCGCGGTTCGAGCGGTTGTGAGGAGCCCGGGTTAGCCTCTTCCGCCGGGCCAGCGGGTTAGCGCCACGCCGGTGATCGTGACCGCGGCGCCGATCAGGTGGCGCAGGCCGAAAGGTTCGTTCAGAATCGCGACCGCGATCCACACTCCCAGAACCGGGATCAGGTAGGAGTACGCGGCGACCCGGGTTGGGCCGATCCGGCGGATGCCCTCGTACCAGAACAGGTATCCGAGCGAACCCGCGCCCAGGGCCGCGTACGCGAGCTGGCTCCAGGCCGCGGGCGAGAGCGCCCACGACTGCCGCGCCAGGTCGGGAAACCCTACCGCCAGCAGCAGGATCGTGCCGAAGGTCATGGAGGCGGCCATGACCGGCAGCGTGCTGTAGCGTCGGTACAGCGGCAGCACGGTGATCGGCGTCACCGCGTAGGACGCGGCGCCAAGCAGCGTAAGGACGTCGCCCTTCAGATGCCCTGCCGATAACCCGCCGCTGGCGGAGACGAGCACGGCCACCCCACCCAACGCCAGGAGCACTCCCAGTGCCTGCCTGGGAGTGATTCGATCGGCCCGCGTCGCTGCCGCCAGGAGGAGCGTCATCACAGGGGCCGTGTTAGTGATGAGAACGGAGTTGCTCGCAGTCGTGTAGCCCAGTCCGACCCCGAAGAAGGCCTGGTATAGAGTGACATTGCACACGCCGAGCGCCGCGATGCGCGGGAAGTCACGGCGCGCGAATGACAGCGGCTCCCTGCGTAGCGTGGCTATCAACAACAGCCCGAGCGAGGCGATCGCGAAGCGCGTCGCGGCAAAGGAAAGGGGCGTGAACTCGGCGTAGGCGGACTTGATGACGGTGAACGACGCGGCCCACAGCACCACCGTCGTGAGCACCAGCAGGTCGCCCAACCCGAAGGGCCTGCGCTCGTGGCTCACGGGCGTCCGGTCCGCCGGGCGGTCCAGGTTCCATCGCCGGCCTGACCGAACGAGTATGTCCCCTCGGCCGCGCCCCCGGACACGGACCCGTCGAACGTCAACGCGACCAGCCCGCCGCGCAGCACGCCCCACCGTACCCGCCGGCCTTCCACGACGCCGTCTATCCGGGCCTGGGGCAGCCAGTCCAGACTCAGCTCGATAGTTCCCTTGATCACCTTGCGGCGCTGCTGGATCACGACGCGGAACGTCCCGCGGGATTGCGGGTCGGCACCGATCCAGATCCCTTCCCAGGTCCCTGCGACGTTGACGGGCCGGGGGCCGCACCCGGCTACGATCAGCGCTCCCGCGAGGATGGCCAAGAAGACGGCCGCGAGCACGATGGCCGTCGCGCCGGAGGCCGTCGCCGACGAGGTCGTCGCGCCGGGCAGCTTACACACGCCGGGCTTTCAGGAAGTCGAACTTCCCGGCCCGCACCGCACCTAGATATTGCCGGCAGAACTCGTCCTGGCCCAGCAGCATCTGCGCCGTGGCCATGTTGGCCATCATCCGCCGGTCGAGCGGGTCGAGGATGAACGCGTCCATCCCGTGCGCCAGGCACAGGACCAGGAACACCTGGTTGATCTGGGCGCGGTGGGGCAGGCCGAACGAGACGTTGCTCAGCCCGCAGATCGTGCGGACCTCGGGGAAGCGCTTCTTGATGAGGTCCAGCGCCTCTAGGAATACACTCACGCAACCGCTGTCCGTGGCGATCGGGAAGATGAGCGGGTCTATATAGATGTCCTGCGGCGGGATTCCGGCCCCGGTCAGTCCCTCGACCAGGGTCGTGGCCAGCGCCAGTTTGCCCTCGGCCGTTGTGGGAATCCCGCTGTCATCCATGCACAGGGCCACGACCTCGGGCCGGAACTCCCGGACCACCGGCAGGAAGCCGCTCCAGCGCTCGTGCTCCAGGTTGATCGAGTCCAGCATGGCCTTGTCCCGGACTACCTCCAGACCGCGCCGCAGCGCCATCGGGTTCGGACTGTCCACGCTGATCCGCGCGTCGCAGGCCTCCTGGATCGTCTGGATCGCCCAGGCCAGGCACTCGACCTCGCCCTCCATCAACGTGGCGCAGTTGACGTCCACCAGGTGCGCGCCGGCCTCAACCTGCCGTCGGGCCAGATCCACGATGGCGCCGCCGTCCCGCGCCTCCAGCAGCGGCTGGATCTGCCTGCGGGTCGAGTTGATCAGTTCACCGACGATCAGCATGGTTGCCTCCTCTGTTCCCTTTGCCCTGCGAACCGAACTGCCAGGTCCACGCCGTCCTGCGCGGTCTCGCCGTAGCCGTCGGCCTGGATCTTGTCGCAGAACGCCTGCGTCACCGGACTGCCGCCTATCAGGATCGCGTGCCGGTCGCGTATCCCCTGGGTCACGAACAACTCGACCACCTCGCGCATCGAGGGCATCGTGGTGGTCATCAGCGCAGATAGGCCGACGATCTGGGCTCCAGTCTCCTGGGCCTTCTCGACGAACCTGCCGGGGTGCACGTTGACGCCCAGGTTGTGGACCTCGAAGCCGGCCACCTTCAGTAGGGTGGCGAACAGGTCCTTGCCGATCGAGTGGACGTCGCCCTTGACAGTGCCGATAACCGCGACCCCCTGCCTGGCCCGGTTCTCGCCCAAGCCCACGAGGGCGGGCTCGATCATCTCCAGTGCACTGAGGAACACCTTGGCCGCCAGCATCAGCTCGGGGAGGAAGACCTCCATCGCCTGGAACTTCTCACCGATGGCCTTGATGCCGCGCGACAGGCCGCCGTCCACCAGTTCCAGCGGCGGAATGCCGGCCTCGAGCGCCTGCGCCACCAGCGCCCGGGCGCCGTCCTCGTCGTAGGTCAGGATCGCCTGCTTGAGCGCGTCCAGGATCTCCGTCCGGTCCATCAGGTTCCTCCGCCAGTGCCTGACGCCTACCTCTTCCGGTACACCTCTCCGCGGTGGCCAATCTTCACGACCAGCACGCTCTTGCCGCCGTCGTCCACACTGTAGATTACGCGGTAGTCACCAACACGCAGGCGCAGGAAACCGCCTTCCGCGGCCAGGGCTCTTACGCCGCGAGGCCGGGGATTGCCGGCAAGCCCGTCGAGATGATGGCCGATGCGTTGCTGGACCGCCCTGGGAAGCGCCGAAAGCTCGCGCACGGCCGAGGGCAACAGGTCGACCCTGTAGGAGGCCACAGCGGCTCACAGTCCCAGGTCGGCCTTGACCTTCTTCCAGGGAATCCGCTTTCGGTTCTTCGGGTCCGCGAGCGCCTTTCGCGCTTCCGACAGATCCAGCGCATCCTCCAGTTGCTCCAGGAGCGTTAGGTCCTCTATGGGGACCAGCGCCGCCAGATCCTTTCCCCTACGACCGAGGACCACGCGCTCCTTTCCATACGCCGTCCGGTTGACCACGGACGCGAAGTCCTTGCGGGCTGCGGTGGTTGTCAGTCGCGCCATAGCTGTTCCTCACAGACATCAGCGCTATGCACGTTCCGTACGTAACGTACATTAGGGACATTAGATCTGTTTGTCAATCGCCGGTGTAGGCGCAGGTCTTACCGAACGCGCCACCTGCGGACCGCGGCCGCGATCTGCCGGATGTGCGCCGGCGTGCTCCCACAGCAGGCGCCCACGATGCGGGCCCCTGCGTCGAGAATCGCGGGATACCCCGCGGCCATCTCGTCGGGCGGCATATCGTAGACCGTGCGGTCGTCCACCAGACGGGGGAGGCCGGCATTGGGGTACGCGGCGAGCGGCCGGGTCGTGGCCTCGCGCATCTCCCTGATGATGACCGCGGCGCGGTCAGGGCCGCCTTCGCCGCAGTTGCAGCCGACGATGTCCGCGCCGGCGTCGGTCAGGAACCGGGCCGCCTCCGCGGGCGAGGAGCCCCAGAGGGTCCGGTCAATGCCCTTCTCGCGGCCGTACTTGAAGAACATCGTGCACATGACCGGTAGGTCCGTCACCTCCTTGGCCGCGCGGATCGCGATCAGGGCTTCTTCGGGGACCATCATCGTCTCTATCGCCAGCAGGTCCGCGCCGGCCTCTGCCAGCGCGACCGCCTGCTCGGTGAAATTGGCGTGGAACTCCTCCAGCGGAACGTCGCCCAACGGCTCGACGGTGTCCGGGAGATGGCCTGTAGGGCCGATCGAGCCGGCCACGTACTTCCCCGGTGGGCAGACCGATCGCGCGATCTCCACCGCCCGGCGGTTCAGATCGCGGGCGCGGTCCGCCAGGCCGTAGGCCGCCAGCTTGAGCCGCGTGCCGCCGAAGGTGTTGGTCTCCACGACTTCGCTGCCGGCCTCCAGGTAGGCCAGGTGGATCTCCCGGATGGCATCGGGCCGTGTCTCGTTCCACAGCTCGGGGCAGCCCCCGTCCTGCAGTCCGGCCTCGAACAGCATGGTGCCCATTGCGCCGTCGAGGATCAGCACCTCGGTGCGCAGCCGTTCCAGTAACTCCTGTCCCCTCGACGCCATTGGCCCGCTCACTCCTTCCTACCCATGCCTTCTCCCATGCCGTCTGGAGGCGGGAACGCTACGGCTTCCAGGAACACCTCCTGAAACTCGGGGTGCGCGGCCAGCGAAACGTGCTGGATCCTGGCTGCCAGCTCATCCGCCCTCCGTCGCTCCGTCTCCGAGACCAGTGCCATCTGTGCGCCCAGTCCGGCGGCGTTGCCGACATAGCTGATCCGATCGAGCGGCATCGCAGGGATCAGGCCGATGCGGATCGCGCTGCGCACATTGAGGTAGTTGCCGAACCCGCCCGCCAGCATCAGCTCGGCTATCCTGCCTTCCGACGTTCCGCTTATCCGCTCCAGCATGGTGATCGCGCTGCGGATCGCGCCCTTGGCGAGCTGCACCTGACGGACGTCCGCCTGGGTCAGCACGATGTCCTCTCCTGAGGCGGTCTCGTCGCCCCGAGCCAGCACGAACGCCGGCGCCTCGCCTGAGGTCGAGACGACCCGCCGGCGGAGCGCATCAGGTACCGAGGCCGACGGATCGGGATGCAACCGCCCGGACGCGTCCAGGATGCCCGCATCCAGCATGCCGGCGACCGCATCGAGGATGCCGGATCCGCACACGCCGAGCGGCGCGCCGCCGCCGATTGTGTGGTAGGCGACATCGCTCCCGAGATGAACCTGGTCTACGGCGCCGCGCGCCCCCCGCATGCCGCAGTGGATCTGTCCGCCCTCCAGCGCCGGGCCGGCCGGCGCCGAGCAGGCGATCAGGCCGTCGGGCAATCCCAGGACCACCTCGCCGTTGGTGCCGATGTCCGCGGCGATCCGGGGTTCGGTACTCGTGTAGAGGCGTGTGGACAGGACCATGCCGACCGCGTCGGCGCCCACGAACCCGGCGACGATGGGCAGCAGGAAGACCGGGACCTGCGGGTCCAGCCGCAGGCCGGCCTCGTGCGCACGCAGGCGCATGCTGCTGCGGACCACCGGCGTGTACGGCGCCTGCCCCACGGGCGTGGGATCAATGCCCAGGAACAGGTGGTGCATCACGGTGTTGCCCACGATCACGGTCTTGTAGATGGCGTCACGGTTGATGCCCGCATCCGAGCAGAGTTCCTCGATCTGCCCGTTGAGGAGCCGGACGATCCTTGTCTGGAGAGCACGCACGTTGGATGGGTTCTCCTGCGCGAACGCAATGCGGGATATCAGGTCGCCTCCGAACGCGGCCTGGGGATTCAGGCCGGAGGCGGTCGCGACGACCGTACCGCCGGGCAGGTCCACCAGGTAGCCCACGACCGTGGTGGTCCCGATGTCGAACGCCAGCCCAAAGGCAGGGCTCTGCTCCACGCCGGAGTCGAGAAGGAAGCCCGCCGCCGACCGCAGTGCCCGCGTGTCGGACATGATCTGGAAGGCGACCTCTTTCAGGATAGGGGCAACCAGGACCGTCAGCGGCTCGCCGATCTCGGCCTGGCACGCCAGGCGAAAGCGCTCTCGCACTTCGTCTTCGCCGAGCTGGACCCGGTCGGCCAACGTAGGCGGTGGGACCGCGCCCGCGACCACTTGGACCCGGCAGCTCCGGCACCGGCCGCGCGCGCCGCAGGTGGCCACGATCTCCAGACCCGCCTGCCGCGCCGCGGCCAGGATCGTGGTGCCCCTGGGCACCTCCGTGGTCCGCCCGTCCGGCTCGAACCTGACCGTGATCATCGCGCCACCGTGATCATCGCGCCACCGTGATCATCGTGCCACCGTCATCATCGCGCGGCCACGGGGACCAAACCGTAGAGCCCTGAGGCGGACTTGAGGGGCAGCATCACGCAGGCCTCGGTCAGCAGCACCGACACACCGGCGCCGTCGAACGCAGAGAACAGGACGCGCTGTTGCTCCAGGCCCCAGTCTCCGAAGCCGGGCGCCATCCGCCCGGTCAGCCGCAGCCCCTGCGCACGGCACTCGGCGGCCAGGCGACGCCTGATGTCCTTAATGAGAATCTCTATCACTACCCACCCCGCGGTGTCCAGCAACAACCCTTCCACAAACTGCCCGTCGCGGACCATCTCCTGCGCGCGCCGCTCCAGTTCCGACCCGACGGTGAGGAGCACGATCGCGACCTCTACCGCCTGGGCGAGCCGGCGCGCCAGCGCGCGGCTGTGGAAGGCGAGGCCACCGGCAAGCAGCACGCCGCCTGCGGTCTCAACCCGGGTGAGCCGCCCGCGTGCCAGCCACGCCCGTGGTTCCACCAGCGTTTCGGCCAGCGCGGCCATCCGCGCAGAGGTCTCCCGCACGACCGGCGAGACCGCCTCGATCCTCCGGTACTTCTGCAGCCTCAGGATGAGGCCCGGATCCACGCGGGGCCGGGCCAGGGTGATCTGCTCGACCATCCGGTGCGCGCCTGTTGTGCCTCGTGATGAAGCGGCGTATCCTTCCAGCGGTTCGACCCACCGCCGCGTTCTCCTACCCCAGGGATCGTTCCCGCGGTTCGGCAGGCTTCCCTCGCGACCACGTCGCAGGAGGTGGGCGCCTTGTCAGCCAAGATGTCATAGTAGGAAGGACCGGCAACCTGACTCGGGCGGGAAAGGGGCGAGAAGAATGAAGGGTAACGAGAAGATGCTATCGGCGCTGAACCAACTCCTGGCTGACGAACTCACCGCCATCAGCCAGTACATGGTGCACTCGGAGATGTGCGCCAACTGGGGATACGAGAAGCTTCACAAGGCCATCGAGGCCCGGGCGGTGGACGAGATGCACCACGCCGAGTGGCTCATCCAGCGCATCCTATTCCTGGACGGCACGCCGATCGTATCGAAGCTCAATCCCATGAGGATCGGCCCGACCGTGCCCGAGATGATCAAGTTCGACCAGGAGGCCGAGATTGACGCGGTGGCTGCCTACAACAAAGCCATCGCGCTGGCGCGCGAGGTAGGTGACAATGCCAGCGTTGACCTGTTGACCCGCATCCTCAAGATGGAAGAGGACCACGAGGATTGGGCGGAAGTGCAGAACGCTCAGATCGAGCAGATGGGCCTGGCGAACTACCTGACCAACCAGACCTAGGACGCTGCGACGGGTTAGTCTGTGCGGGCCAACTCAAGGACGCAGTCGCTGGGCGAGGAGATCGCAAACAGCGTCAGCCACGGCGTGGGCGCGCTGGCAGCGGCCGTAGCCGCTCCATTCCTGATTGTTTCCGCGGTTCGAAGCGGGGATGGCCTAGGAATAGTAGGCGCGAGTATCTTCGCGACCACGATGCTGCTGCTTTACCTGATGTCCACGCTATACCACTCGCTGGCGAAGGGGCGGGCCAAGCGCGTGTTTCAGATCTTGGATCACTGCGCGATCTTCCTTCTGATCGCCGGCACCTACACGCCGTTCACCCTCGGTGCGTTGCGGGGTACGTGGGGCTGGACGCTGCTCGGGCTCGTGTGGGGCATAGCGATCACGGGCATCGTGCTCAAGGCGGTGTGCGGGGTGAGGTACCCGGTCCTGTCGATAGCGCTCTATCTGGGGATGGGATGGCTGATCGTCATCGCGGCTAAGCCCCTCTGGACCCATCTGCCGCTACCCGGCCTGCTGTGGCTCGTGGCCGGCGGCGTGGCGTACACGGCGGGCGTCGGATTCCTGGCAGCGGAGCGGGTTCGCTACGGCCACTTCGTCTGGCACCTGTACGTTCTCACGGGTACGGCCTGTCACTTCGTCGCAGTGCTGAGGTACGCGGGCTAGCATGCCCGCGGGCGCTCCCAGTGAGACGTGAGGACAAGGAAATCCCGAATAGAGACCTGATCGACAAGGTCATTGCGCAGGCCCAGGTCTGCAGGTTGGGGCTGTGCAAAGACAATATGCCCTATGTTGTTCCCGTGTCCTTCGGCTATGACGGTGCCTTCATCTACTTTCACTCGGCCAGGGAGGGCATGAAGCTGGACTACCTGGCTTCCAACAACAGGGTCTGCTTTGAGTTGGAGCACGATGTTAGGGTCATCCCAAGTTCCGGTGAAGCCTGCGAATGGTCCTTCTCCTTCTACAGCGTGATCGGGTTTGGCACGGTTGAGGAGATAGTGGATCCCCAGGGCAAGGCCGATGCGCTGAGCCAGATAATGAGGCACTACTCCGGCAGGGAGTGGAGCCTCAACGAGCGGTCGCTCGAGAAGACGCGGTTGTGGCGCATCTCGATTGAGCGGATCACGGGCAAGCGATCTAAGGACAAGAATCGTGGAGTCGCGGAGATTCGTCGCGCCGGGGAGTAAGGACTCGGGGGACCGCAAGAGCTCCGGCACTTGGGTGGAGGGCAAGCGTTGCGCAGGGCGGGCGCGTGTTTCGGTTGAAGGCATTTATGTTAGGCGACCCTCTGGAGCCATCTTCTCCCATGGAAGACGAACAGTTCTGGGTCCGGCTTGACGAATTCGTGGCGTCGCACCGCATTCGGGTCGATCGGCCGAAGGGGCTATCATATCCTGAGGAGCCAGATCTTGTGTATCCGCTGGACTATGGCTTTCTGGAGGGCACTCTCTCCGGCGATGGTGCCGAGGTCGATGTCTGGGTTGGAAGCCTTTCCGGGGGTACTGTCACCGGCCTTCTTGTAACGGTAGATGAGAAGAAGCATGACGCTGAACTGAAAGTTCTTGTGGGTTGCACAAGGGAGGAAGCAAGGCAGGTCCTTGCCATCCACAACTGCGGGATGCAATCGGCCATCCTGGTGCAGCGCGCAACCTGACCACGCATGATGTGGAGAGCGAAACGATTCTATCGTAGCGGTGCCCGATGCGTCTCGTGCTTTGTCATGCTCGTTGGTCCGCAGGCTCGAAACAGCCCCCACAACAACTGGCTGAAGCTGGCCCGGCAGGCTAGCGCTCAGGCGCGTCTCTCAGTGCTCGCAGTCTCACTTTGGAGTGAAGGAGGCAGCTTAGCTCGAGGCCGTCAGGCAAGCTACTCATGGCGAAGGGGGAATCTCATTGAAAGCGAGAATGCTGCAGCGGCTGGAGCAGCGTGGGTATGCGGGGAGTGTCGCATCAATCCAGCACCTTCATGACCTGCGGCGGGACATCGAGGCGAACTATGGCAGCGGCTCATTCGAGGAACAGTTCTATCAGGAACGCCTGACTGGATTTGCCTTCAGTCCTCCCGAGAGCCTGTTAGAGGCTCGGTCTCTGATCGTGGTGGCCGTAAGGCAGCCTCAGGTGCGCTTCACCTTTGCCTGGAAAGGCGAGCCCGTACCGATCATTGTGCCACCCACGTACATACACTGGCGAGAGACCGACCGGCAAGTTCAAGAGACCTTGGCCGAGATCCTCGGTCCAGAAGGGTATCAGGTAGGTGAGGCAGTGTTGCCGAAGAAGCCGCTTGCAGCGCACAGTGGGCTGGCGGCGTATGGCAAGAACAACATCACCTACGTTGCCGGGATGGGGAGTTTTCATCGGTTGGTGGCCTTCTACTCTGATCTGCCATGTGAGGAAGGGAACTGGCAGGAATCAAGGATGGTGGAACGGTGTGAAGGCTGCCGTGCCTGCATAAGGCAATGTCCGTCGGGCGCGATCAGCGCAGATCGCTTTCTGCTGCACGCGGAACGGTGTATCGCGTTCCATAATGAGAGGCCCGGCGAAGTTCCCTTTCCGGCGTGGTTGGAGGCTTCGTGGCATGATTGTCTGGTGGGTTGCATGCAATGCCAAAGGGTCTGCCCGGAGAACAAAGAGTTCGTGGGGTGGGTTGAGGAGGGAGCGCAATTCTCATTGGAGGAGACGGCGCTCCTTGTGGCCGGGACACCACTTGAGCAACTGCCCGCCAGGATGGTGAAGAAGCTGGAGGAGTGCGGCCTGTTGGACATGGTTGATATTCTTCCGCGCAACTTGAGGGTTCTGCTCGAGAGGATGGGGTAGTGATCACGGCGAATTATCTATGAATTTCCCGCCCGGTCCGCGCGTGCTCCTCCCAGATGGACGCCGGAATCCGATCTCCGAACTGCTCGAACAGCGTCCGCTGCTCCTCCAGCTCCTGCAGCCAGCCCTCCCGGTCGTAGCTCAGAGCTTCCGCCACCGCGCTGTGGGGGGCCTCCGGGCCACCCAGCTCCAGGCCGGTCAGGTCCAGGTCGTCAGGTGACGGGATCAAACCCACAGGGGTTTCGATGGCCCTGGCCTTACGCTTGATTCGCTCGACGATCCACTTGAGGACGCGCACGTTCTCGCAGTACCCGGGCCAGAGAAACCGTCCATCGGCGCCGCGGCGGAACCAGTTGATACGGAAAATCCTTGGGGGCACTGCCAGACGCCTGCCCATCTCCAGCCAGTGGGCGAAGTAATCCCCCATGTTGTAGCCGCAGAACGGCAGCATCGCCATGGGATCGCGGCGCACCACACCCACCTTGCCGGTGGCCGCCGCCGTGGTCTCGGTTCCCATCGAGGCACCCATGTAAACGCCGTGCTGCCAGTCGAACGCCTCGAAGACGAGCGGGACATCGCGCGATCGCCGCGCTCCGAAGATGATGCCCGAGATCGGCACCCCCTTTGGATCCTCCCATCGGGGCGAGATGGTGGGGCACTGCCGCAGGTAGGCGGTGAACCTGGAGTTTGGATGGGCGGCGGGGCCGGCTTCGGGTTGCCACGGCCGGCCCTGCCAGTCCAGCAGGCCCGCGGGCGGCGCGTCGCTCGTCCCCTCCCACCAGGGCTCTCCGCCCGGGGACACGGCCACATTGGTAAAGAGGGCGTTACGGCGTATCATCTCCAGCGCGCTGGGGTTCGTATTGATGTTTGTCCCCGGCGCTACCCCGAACGACCCTTGCTCGGGGTTGATCGCCCACAACTGCCCCTTGTCGTCCACGTTCAGCCAGGCGATGTCGTCGCCGAGCGTCCACACCCTGTAGCCGGGAAGCGCCGATTGCACCATCGCCAGGTTGGTTTTGCCGGACGCGCTGGGCATGGCCGCCGCCAGGTAGGTCACCTCGCCTGACGGATCCTCGAGCCCGAGGATCAACATGTGCTCGGCCATCCAGCCCTCCTGCCGGGCCTGCCAGGAGGCGATGCGCAGCGAATGGCACTTCTTCGCCAGGATGGCGTTTCCGCCGTACCCGGTGCCGACGCTCCAGATGAGCCGCTCCTGTGGGAAGTGCATGATGAACCGCCGCTCCGGGGAGAGATCCGCCAGGGAGTGCAGGCCGGCGACGAAGTCCTCGGGGGTGCGCAGGTGCTCCAGCGCCACGCGTCCCGCCCTGGTCATTATGTGCATGCTGGCCGTTACGTAGGCGCTGTCGCTGACCATGATGCCGACCCTGCTGTAGGGTGATCCCACCGGCCCCATCAGGTAGGGGATGACGTACATGGTCCGGCCCCGCATGCTTCCATTGAAGAGCGCTCCCACTCTCTCCTCGGCCTCGGCAGGGGTCATCCAGTTGTTGGTTGGGCCGGCGTCCTCACGCCGCGGGGTGCAGACATAGGTCAGGTGCTCGGTGCGGGCCACGTCCTGTGGATGGCTCCGGTGGAGGTAGCAGTTGGGATAGGTGAACTGGTTCAGGCGGTGCAGGGTGGCGTCGCGGAGCATCGCATCAACAAGGCGCTCGAACTCCTCTTCTGAGCCCCCGTGCCAGACCACGCGATCGGGATGGCACCGTCGTGCCGCCTCGTCCACCCATTGCTCTGCCACCGAAGTTGCGGCCATCTAGATCCAGCCTCCTCGTTTATCAGAACCGTTCCATCCGCCAGCCTTCTTCGCGCAGGACGGCGGTCGTGGAGCACCCTGCCTCGCGCAACATCGCCTCTGCCTCGGCGTAGAAGGCGGCGACGTGCTCGGGCTGATGGGCGTCGGCGGTTACGACCAGGGGGATTGCCATCTCCACGCAGCGCCGGACGATCCATGGGCTTGGATGTGGCGCCGCCGGCGAGCAGCGCCATCCCGACGTGTTGACCTCCACGATCAGGCCTGCCTTCGCGCAGGCCCGCAGCGTGGTCTCCACCTCGTCCCTGTACCACCCCTCGTCCTCTCTGAAGTAGCGTCCATCGCCATTCCATCTCTTTATGTGGTCTAGATGCGCCAGGATCGCCACGCGGCCCCACTCTGCCAGCTGCCGCGCACGCCTGTAGTATTCGGCAACCAGCGCCCGGGCATCGCCACCGAATATCTCGCGCAGCCCCTGCTCGAACTCCTGCCGTGTGTAGTCGAAGGCCCAGGGTACCCCTGCCGCGTCGTGCCCGAGGAAGTGGACGCCGCCGATCAGGAACTCGAACCGGAATGGGGCCACGATCTCCCACAGAGGCGCCGCATGCTCAGGGATGAAGTCGAACTCCATTCCCAGGTGCACGCGCAGCCGCCCGGCGTAGGACTTCCGAAGCCGCTCGACCTCGGCGCAGTATGCCGGCAAGTCCTCGGCCCGCAGGGCGAAGTCGTTAGCAAAGGTCAGCGGTGAGTGACTGGAGATCCCCACCGCCTCCAGACCGGCGCCGATGGCCGCGTCCACGTACTCCGCGATCTCGCCTTCCCCGTCGCAGTAGCGGTTGTGGGTGTGGTAGCTGGTCGTCAACATGCCCGGTCTCATCGGCCCCTCCGGCCGCTAGCGCCGCTCCTCTGGCGGCCGGACGTTGCGAAACATGCGAAAGAGAAGCAGGTCGTAGATGATCTTAAGCCCGCCTCCCAGAAAGAACGGCACGCCCAGTCCGACCACCTGCATCGCCACGCCGGCCGCGATCGGTGTCGTGGCCTGGGCCAGGTTGCGCGCGATGTTCGTCACCCCGGCCGCGGCCACCCGTTCCTCGGGATCCACCACGGCCACGACGTAGGACTGGCGCGTGGGGACGTCCATCTGGGAGAGGGCGTGGCGGGCCAGGATCAGGCCGATCGCCCACGGCAGCGAAGGCGCCAGCGGGATGGCCATCAGCAGCACGTTGGAGGGCAGGTGCGTGAACACCATCGTGTTGATCAGGCCGATGCGCTCGGCGACCCGCGCCGCGGCCAGGAACGAGGCGGCCTGCAGCAGGCCGACGCCCAGGAAGATCGGGCCGAGGATCTCCGGCCCTGCTCCCCAGCGCAGGTTGAAGTAGTAGGCGATCAGACTCTGCACCACGAACCCGCCGCCGAGCGAGTCCAGACTGAACAGCGCCGCCAGCTTCAGGACAATTCCGCGTGAGCGCCGCAGGCCGTATCCTGACGCGCTGCCTACCACGACCTCTACGCGGCCGCTGAGCCGCTTGAACAGCCACAGCGCAACGCAGGCGAACGCGGCATAGGCCAGGAACATCGTCCGAAACGACATCCTGGGATCCATGCCCAGGACCTGCTGCAGCAGAACCGGTGTGCCGGCGGCCAGCGCGCCCAGGGAACCGGCCAGCGCGCCCACCATGTTGTACAGTGAGAACAGCCGCGTCCGGTGCTCCTGCGCGGTCGTCTGGGGCAGCATCGCCTGCTCGAGCGAGAGAAAGGGGCCGACCTCGCCCGATGTCGCTCCCACCGTGCCGGTCAGCGATGCTAGGATGAGAAGCGGGTACCAGGTGCTGAACGCGAACGCCGCGCCGCTGCCGGCCATGAAGACCGCGCTGATCTGCAGCATCCTGCGCCGACCGTACCTGTCGGCGGTCCCGGCAAACAGCGCGGTAAGCGCGGCCGATCCCAACAGGGTCGCGGTCAGCACCGCGCCTACCTGCCAGGGCGCAAAGCCCGCTTCCTTGAGGTAGACTCCCAGCAACACCGACTGGAACCCGTAGGCGAACGTCCGAACCGCGCGTGCGCCCAGGATAATCCGGCCGTCTATCGAGATCCAGGAGGAAGCAGGCAGGTCTCGGGCAGAACTCACCATGCCAGGTAGCTTCGGCGGAACACCGAGGCAACCCTACGCTGAGGTGGTTGTTGCGATGAGTTCACGGCGGCGAATAGGAATCCTGACCGGGGGAGGGGACTGCCCGGGGCTGAACGCCGTCATCCGGGCCGTGGTGCTGTCCGCTGCCGTCGGGATGGGCTGGGAGGTACTGGGCATCGAGGACGGGTTCGACGGACTGCTGCACGATAGGATCCGGCCGCTGGAGGGTGACGACGTGCGCGGCATCCTGACGCAGGGCGGCACGATCCTCGGTACCACCAACCGCGGGAACCCCTTTGCCTGGCCGGTCGAGCGCGACGGGCGGCGGGAGGTCATTGACGCGTCCCGCACGGTGCTGAAGCGAGTGGAAACCCTCCGGCTGGACGCGCTGCTCGTCATCGGAGGCGACGGCACCCTGCACATCGCCGACGCGCTGCACCGGATGGGCGCGCCCATCGTCGGCATTCCCAAGACCATTGACAACGACATCTCCGCCACGGACGTGACGTTCGGATTCGACACCGCGCGGCTCACGGCGACCGAGGCGATTGACAAGCTCCACACGACCGCTGAGAGTCACCACAGGATCATGGTCGTGGAGACGATGGGCCGCAACGCCGGATGGCTCCCATTGGAGTCTGGGATTGCCGGGGGCGCGAACTCGGTGTTGATACCGGAGATCCCATTCCGTCTCGAGGTCGTCGCCCAGGCGATCGAGGAGCGGGCGGCCCGGGGGCGGCGGTTCTCGATCGTTGTGGTGTCCGAGGGAGCCGTCCAGGTCGGCGGGGCGCAGGTCGTTGTAGAGGAGGGCGGCCCGGGTAGGCTGCCCAGGCTCGGCGGGATAGGACAGCAGGTCGCAAATGCCCTCGCCGACATGACCGGTCGAGAGACCCGGTGCACGGTGCTGGGGCATCTCCAGAGGGGCGGGAGCCCCACCCCATCCGACCGGCTCCTGGCCACGCGGTTCGGGGTGCGCGCGGTCGAGTGTGTCATGGAGGGACGCCTGGGTCAGATGGTCGCGCTGCGCGGTCCTTCGGTTGTCGCGGTGCCAATCTCAGAGGCGATCGCCGAGCCCAAGCGGGTGGCCCCGGACGGCGAGATGGCCCGCACGGCGCGCGAGTTGGGGATCTCGCTGGGGAGCGAAGGATGACGGCTCGGAGTGAGGGCTGGCGGCCTGGAGGTGTGGGCCAGGAGGTGCGCGGATGAAGATTGCGGTGCTGACCGGCGGAGGTGACGCGCCTGGGTTGAACGCGGCGATTCGTGCGATAACCAGGCGGGCACTCGAGGGGAACCACGAGGTCATCGGGATCCGCAAGGGCTGGTTGGGCCTGCTTGAAGGGGACGTCTTCCCCCTGACACGGGACAGCGTCTCGGGTATTCTGCCGCGCGGCGGGACCATCCTCGGTACCTCGCGCACGAACCCGTTCAAGGCCGAGGGCGGCGAGGGGCGCCTGCTGCGGACGATTGAGCGGTTGGGAATTGACGCCATCATCGCCATCGGCGGTGACGACACCCTGGGCGTGGCCCTCAAGCTCTTCCAGATGGGCGCCAGGGTGGTCGGGGTTCCCAAGACCATGGACAACGACGTTCCCGGAACCGACTACACGATCGGTTTCGATACGGCCGTGAACATCGTGATGGACGCCTGCGACCGTCTGCATACAACGGCGGAGGCCCATCACCGCGTGATGATAGTCGAGGTCATGGGACGCGATGCCGGCTGGGTGGCCGGGGTCGGCGGCCTATCCGGCGGTGCCGATGTGATTCTCGTGCCAGAGGTCCCGTTCACGATCGAGGACGTGTGCGAGATCGTACGCCGGCGTCACGCGCGCGGCAGGACCTTCAGCATCGTTGTCGTCGCCGAAGGGGCCAGGCCGACCGATTTCGGTATGCAGGTCACACAGGATGCCCGCGTGGACGAGTTCGGCCACGTGCGCCTGGGCGGGATAGGAGCCCTGCTGGCGCGCGAGGTCGAGGCGCAAACCGGCTACGAGACGCGCGTGACCGTGCTGGGCCACCTACAGAGGGGTGGATCACCTACTGTGTTCGACAGGATACTTGCGACCCGCTACGGCGTGGCCGCGGTTGAAGCGGTGGAGGCCGGGCACTTCGGCGTAATGGTCGCCCTGCGCGGGACAAAGATCACCACCGTAGGCCTGGAGGAGGCGCTATCCGGCACCAGCCCGTTCGACCCGGAGCTGTACCGGCTCACGCGGCTGTTCCACTAGGCAGGAGGGGCTCTCGGCCGATCGCGGACGCCGGCGATCGCACGTTGTTGCCCTGCGCTATTTGACGAGCCGGCGCCGCATCAGCACGACCGGCAGCGGGAACATCGCCACGGTGACTGTCAGGATCCATGCGAGGTCCGTCGCATGGTGTGCTTCCAGGGTTCCCAATGCCAGCGCCCGGCTGAGGCTGACGACGTGGGAGAGCGGCGTGAACCAGGCCGCGGTCCGGACCCAGGCCGGCAGGGCGTCAAGGGGAAAGAAGACGCCGCTGAACATGAACATCGGCGTGATGAACAGGGCGAAGTAGAAAGTGAAGTAGTCTATGCTGGGGTTGGCCGCGGTGAAGGTCATTGCTATGACCGAGAACATCAATCCCGACAGGAGGAACAGCACCGGTATCAGCAGGGCAAGCGGTGACCGCACTGTGCCGAACAGCGCTATCACCGCCAGGAACACCGTCCCGTAGAGCACGCTCCGGGTCGCTCCCCACCAGATCTCGCCGATCACCACGTCCTCGACCCCCAGCGGGGTCGTGATGACCGCGTCGTAGGCCTTCTCGTAGTACATCTGCACGTAGGCGTTGTAGGTGCACTCGAAGGTGGCCCCGAACATCGCCGCGGTCGCCACCAGCCCGGTGGCGACGAACGTGAGATAGGGAAGCCCGCCGACAGTGCTGAGGTACGCGCCGATTCCAAACCCCATCGCCAGCAGGTAGATCACCGGTTCCAGGAAGTTCACCGCTACGGACTCCGGGAAGATGCGCCTGAAGATGTAGGCGTTGCGCTGCCAGAACCGGAACGCGCCTCGGGGCGAGAAGAACAGAAGCGAGTATGCGCCCAGCGCGCGCGGCGCCATCAGTTGCGGCTTCATCAGTCGCGGAGCCTCCTGCCGGTGAGCCGCAGGAACGCGTCCTCTAGCGTGGCGCGGCGCAGCGTTGCGGACTCGAGCACGACGCCGTCTTCTCGAATGCGACGCAGCAGGGCCTCGCCATCGTGCGTGGGGATCACCAGAAGGTCGCCGTATACCTCATGTGTCTCTGCCAGGTCGCCTGCGATGCCGAGTACCCGCTCCAGGGTGCCCTGTTCCTGCCACTCGGTGTCGGTAGCCCTCAGTTCAACCACCTCGCGGCCTGCGTGGGCGGCTATCAGGTCGGCCGGGGAGCCCTCGGTGACGATGCGGCCCTGGTCCATGATGGCGATGCGATCGCACAGCGCCGCGGCCTCCTCCATGTAGTGAGTGGTGAGGATCTGGGTGACGCCCGTGCGCTTGAGCTGCCGCAGTTTCTCCCATGCCAGCTGCCTCGCCTGCGGGTCGAGTCCGGTTGTCGGCTCGTCGAGGACGAGCAGCTCGGGCTGCGGCACGAGCGCCCGCGCCACCATCAGCCGCCGCTTCATGCCGCCGCTCAAGTACTCAACCCTGTCCCCGGCGCGGTCGGTGAGCGACACGAACTCCAGGAGATCGTCGGCCCGGCGCCTGGCCAATCCCCACGGGATGTCGAAGTAGCGCGCGAAGATCACGAGGTTCTCGCGTACGGTCAGCGCCGTGTCCAACGTGTTGTCCTGGGTGACAACGCCCAGCCGTGCCTTGATCGCGCGCGGGTGCGTGCGCACGTCCATGCCTAGCACCCGCAGGTCGCCCGAGGTCGGAGGCAGCACGCAGTATACCATCTTCATGGTGGTGGTCTTGCCGGCGCCGTTTGGACCCAAGAAGCCGAAGCACTCACCGGGGCGGACATCGAACGAGATGCCGTCCACGGCGGCCAGGTCGCCGAAGCGTTTCAGCAGGGCGCGCGCAGCAACGGTGGGCATCGCTCAGCGAGTCGGGGTCACCTTGCTGAGGCCTCGGGGCATGTCCGGGTTCAGGCCGCGCGCAACTGAGAGGTAGTAGGCGAAGAGGTGCACGGCTGGAGATGCGGCGATGGGCGCCAGCGGCTCGGGCAGGCCGGTGTGGATGGACACGTCCCCCGGGTCATCGTCAAACGCGAACGTGAGCGTTGTAACCGATCGTTTGCGCAACCGGTCTCGGAGTTCAATCAGACCGGCCTTGCTCTTTCCCGGCGGCAGGAGCAGCAGCACCGTGCTCCTTCGATCGAGGGCGGCGATAGGACCGTGTAGAAGGGCGGCCGAGGAGGCCGACTCCACGGCCGCGTACGCGGTCTCCTTGAGTTTCAGTGCCGCCTCGTCCCCCACGCCCAGCATGTAGCCCCGCGTTGTCACCACCCAGGGATCGCGCCGGGCGCGGCGTCTGGCCAGCGACCTGATCACGGCCTCGCGTTCAAGCGCCGAGCCAACGGCGTCGGGCAGGCGGGGTAGGGCGCGCGTCAGAGCCGATACCCGGCCCCATCCCGCGACCAGGGCGGCAAGCACCGCAAGCGAAGACGTGAAGGTCTTGGTCGCCGCCACGCTGATCTCGGGGCCCGCGGCCAGGGGCAGGATCTGATCGCTGCAACCTGCCATCGGCGAGGCGGGATCGTTGGTGATGGCCATGGTCAGGGCGCCCTGCCTGCGCGCCTCGGCCAGCACCTCGGTGACGTCCACCGACCGGCCGGATTGCGAGATGCCGATCACAGCCGCGGAGCGCCAGTCCGGCGTGCGGCCGTACAGCGTCGTCACCGACGGCATCGCGGTGCCCGTGGGTATTCGCAGGAAGGTCTCAACCAGGTACTGCCCGTAGATGGCCGCGTTGTGCGAGGTGCCGCGCGCGACGAAGACGACGAACGGCGGGCGCCGGTGCCGCAGCGCCCGCACCGCTTCGCCGATCTCGGCCGCGTGACGGCTCAACATGCGCTCCAGGGCGGCCGGCTGTTCGCGGATCTCGGCCAGCATCGCGTGCGTGGTGGCAGGCATAGAATATCGCTTCGCCGGGGCGCGGGCCGTCCCTACCTGCCCGGACTGCTCGGACCGCGCTTACTGGGGCCGCACCTGCTGGGACCGCGGTCGTACACCTGCGGGTTCACCACATGATGGGGCCGCTCTCCCCTAAGCGCTGCCAGCACCGCATCCGCACAGGAGCGTTCCATGCGGGCCAGCGTCTCTGCCGTGTGCGAAGCCACGTGCGGCGTGGCCACGACCTGGTCGAGCCCGGCCAGCGACAGATCCCGGACCGGCTCATCCTGGAACACATCCAAGCCGGCTCCTGCCAGCCGGCCCTCGCGCAGGGCCGAAAGCACCGCCGCCTCGTCGAGCACTGCCCCACGACTGGTGTTTATCAGATACGCGCCCGGTTTCATCCTGCGCAGCGCCGTCTCACAGATCATGCCCCTGGTCTGCGGCGTTAGCGGCACGTGGATCGTAACGAAGTCGCTCTCAGCCAGCAGCGTGTCCAGGTCGGTGAGCGTTACACCGAGCGTTGCCGCGGCAATGGGATCAGGCAGCGCGTCATGTGCCAGCAGCCTCATTCCGAAACCGGAGGCGCGGCGGGCAACTGCCCGACCGATGGAGCCGAGCCCCAAGATGCCAAGCGTCTTGCCGTGGACGTCCACCGTGGGCACGCGATCCCATTTGCCGGCCTTGACGCTGCGGTCCAGGGAAGGAATTCCACGGGAGACAGCGAGCAACAGCGCCATGGTGTGATCGGCCACCGTGTCGGTGAGCGCGCCGGCGGTGATTGTCACCGGGATACCCCGCCGGGTGGCCGCGTCCAGATCCACGGTCTCGTATCCCACCCCGCGGCGGGCCACTATCTTCAGACGAGGCGCAGCGCCGAGCACGCGCTCGGTGATGCGCTCCATGCCGGCTATGATGGCATCCGCGTCGCCCACGAGCCCGACCAACTGCTCCTCGGTAAGGGTGGCCTCGGTTGGGTTGGGGATGATCTCGCACCCGGCTCCTCGGAGCAGCCCGATCGCTTCGTCTCCGGTGCGGCCGAAGCCCGGCGCCGAGATCAAGACCTTGGGTCGGTGAGGTACGGTCACGTTTCACTCTCCCGGCACGCTACAGGAATAGCCGCGCCCGTCTAGTAATACGATTCTGATGCCACCAGCCCTGCCAACTTCATGCCAGCACCGATGGAGCCGATCATTTCCTCTCCTCTGGTTCGACCCGAGCGGTTGAGGGCGCGCCTCGAGATGCTGGCCGCGCAGGGCGGCGAAGCATCCGGTGGCGACGTCCGGGGTGTCAGCCGGTTTCCGTTCTCCGCGGCCCACGCCGACGCGGTCCGCATCGTCGCTGCATGGATGGAAGAGGCGGGTCTCTCCGCGGGCTGCGATGAGTTCGGCAATCTGATCGGCACCTGCCCGGGTTCGGGGGACGGGCCAGCCATCATTCTTGGGTCGCACCTCGACACGGTACCCTGCGGCGGCATGTTCGACGGCGCGCTCGGCGTCGCCGCCGGTGTTGAGGTGGCGGCTGCTCTGCACGAGTCAGGCCGCGGCCTGCATCACGCGCTGGCAATCGTGGGGTTTGCCGACGAGGAGGGCCATCAGTTCGGGGTGGGCACGCTGGCGTCACGGTGCGTGACCGGCCGGATCCCCAGGGAGAGGTTTGCCTCGCTGCGCGGGCGCGACGGCCGCACCCTGGCCGAGTCGCTGGCGGCGTTCGCGCCCGGCCTTCCTCGCTGCGCATTTCCCGAGCGCGCAGCGGCATACCTGGAACTACACATCGAGCAGGGCCCTGTTCTTGCGCGGTTCGGCCGCCGTGTCGCTGTGGTGAGTACGATTACCGGTATCGCCCGGACCGTGGTCGTCCTGGAAGGTGAGTCCAACCACGCGGGCACGACCCCGATGGTGGATCGCCGCGATGCGCTGGTGGGCGCCGCCGACGTGGTCCTGGCTGTACACTCCCTGGCCCGGACCGCGGGTGCGCCTGCCGTGGGAACCGTTGGCACGTTGTCCGTCTCGCCCGGGGCATCCAACGTGGTGCCCGGCCACGCGGAGTTCAGCATCGAGTTCAGGACAACCGACGGCGTCCAGTTGCGCAGCCTGTGCGCCGGCATTGGCGTGGAGGCCAGGCAGGTGGCGCAGAGCCGCGGCCTGAGCTGCCACATCGGAGATTGGGATCTGCGCGATCCCGTGCCGATGGACGAGGGCGTTCAGCGTGCGATCGCGCGGGCGATTCAGGATGCCGGATGCGAGCCGTTCGCGATGCCCAGCGGCGCAGGCCACGACGCAATGGTCATGGCACAGCACGTGCCCTCCGGCATGATCTTCGTGCCCAGCGTCGGCGGGATCAGCCACTCCCCGCGCGAGTGGACCGACTGGGAGGACGCGGCACTGGGAGCAGAGGTGCTGCTGCGGACGGTGATGCTGCTGGATGAGGCCGGCCTGCCGGCGGCGCGAGCTCATCCGGCCCACGATGCCTCTTGAACCGTTGCTCCGTGGCGAGAACGCCCCGGCATCCTAGGAGGAGGCGAAACGATGGAATACCGATATCTGGGCAGAACAGGCCTGCAGGTGTCGGCCCTTTGCTTCGGCACGCAGACCTTCGGGTGGGTGGCCGACGAGCCCACCTCGCACGCGATGCTGGATCGCTTCACCGCGGCAGGGGGTAACTTTCTCGACAGTGCCGACACCTACAATCGCGGCCAGTCGGAAACCATCTTGGGGACCTGGATCGCCTGCCGCGGCCGCCGCGACGACCTGGTGGTCGCCACCAAGGTGTTCTTCCCCACGGGCCCGGGTCCCAACGACCGGGGGTTGTCTCGGGCGCACATAATGGCCTCGGTGGAGGGGAGCCTGCGACGTCTGCGGACCGACCACATAGACCTATACCAGATGCATTGTTGGGACGCGGCCACGCCGCTGGAAGAGACCGTGCGCGCAATGGACGACCTGGCGCGGGCGGGCAAGGTTCGCTACCTGGGGGCGTCCAACTTCACGCCGTCCCAGGTGGACCGGGCGGTGATGCTGAGCCGCTTGAACAACTGGGTGCGGGTGGACTGCCTGCAGCCCGAGTACAGTCTGCTGGTGCGCAGCCCCGAGTGGGAGCTTCTCCCGCTGTGCCGGTCAGAGGGCATAGGCGTCCTGCCCTGGTCTCCGCTGGCCGGTGGGTGGCTGTCGGGCAAGTATCGAAAGGGCCAGGCGCCTCCCGAGGGTAGCCGGGCCGGCAGGCGGGACCGGTTCGAGGACCTCCCGGAGCAGCGCGCGACCGAGCAGGCATGGCGCGTTATAGAAGAGCTGGACGCGGTTGCCCGCGAGGTCGGCAGGACGCCGTCTCAGGTAGCGCTCAACTGGTTGCTCCGGCAGCCGGGGGTGACCGCGCCGATCTTTGGCGCCCGGACCGTCGAGCAACTAGAGCAGAACCTGGGCAGCGTCGGGTGGGCGCTGGCGCCGGAGTTCGTGGCCCGGCTCGCTGAGGCGAGCGCGACGCCGCTTCCGTCGCCCCACGGTTTCGTGGCCCGCTACACGCGGCATCGGGAGGGTCGGGACCCCCTGGCCCCGTAGTGGCTACGCGCGCCGTGAGCCAGGAGGACCGTACCGACTACCGCGGATCAGGAGGACCGTGCCGGGCACCGTCAAAGACCCCTACGAGCCAGAGTACCTGTTGATCACACTGGAGGAACCAAGCGATGAGCACGCGCATTGTGGCGGTTCTACTGGTTACGCTCCTGGCCACCGGCATTGCCGCCGCGACCCCAGCCGAGCCCCAGCGTGGTGGTTCGGCCGTTGTAGCCATCGGCGGCGATCCGGAGACCCTCAACCTGGGCATCACCACGGGCTACGCCGTCGGCGCTGTGGCCGCGAGCATCTTCAGCGGCCTGGTCTGGATAGACGCGCGCGGCGAGATCCAGCCAGGGCTGGCCACCTCGTGGACCACATCGCCCGATGGGTTGATCTACGCCTTCGAGCTGCGCCGGGGGGTGAAGTGGCACGACGGCCGGGCATTCTCCGCGCAGGATGTGAAGTTCACGATGGAGCAGGTGACCGGTCTCTATCACGGTCGGTTCCGGCCGGCCTACCTGAACTTCGAGTCCATTACTGTGACGTCGCCTCAATCGCTCAAGATCACGCTGAAGCGTCCGTACGCGCCGCTCCTGCGGCTGCTGACGGTCTTCGATTGCCCGATACTGCCGCGGCATGTCTACCAGGGCGAGGACATCACACGTCATTCACGCAACAACGATCCGGTGGGCACCGGGCCATTCAAGTTCCGCGAATGGGTGCGCGGTGACCGGCTGGTGTTGGAGCGCAACGATGCCTACTGGGACCCTGTCTACCTGGATCGCCTGATCTTCCGGATCATTCCCGGCGCTGCCCTGCGCGTGACCGCGCTGGAAGTGGGCGAGGTGGACATGGTCGCGGACTTCTACCTGCCCAAGACCGATGTGGATCGGCTCAAGCGCAACCCCAACGTCCGGCTGCGGCTGGGCCAGCCTATACCCTCGATGGGGTTCATGTTCATCAACGCGCGCCGCGCTCCGCTGGATAACCCCAAGGTGCGCAGGGCGCTGGCCCTGGCCATCAACCGCGTGCAGATCGTCACGCAGGCCATGGGCAACCTCGCGAGGCCGGCGCGCGGGCCGTTCGGCGATGGGTTCAAGTGGGCCCACTCGCCCGAGTCCGACTACAACCGGCTCTACCCCTACAACGTCGAACGGGCCAACGCCCTGCTGGATGAAGCCGGTCTTCCCCGGGGTGCCGGCGGCGAGCGTCCCGTGCGCCTGCGCATGGTCTACGACGCGGCGCGTGCCCCGATCGCGGCGTCGGCGGCGATCATTCGGGACAACCTGCGCGCGGTCGGCATCACCGTGGATCTGCAGCCGATGGACCGCGCGGTCATGATCGAGCGCATCTACACCCGACCCGACTACGAACTGACCGTGCAGACCTTCACGAGCGGCGGGGATCCTGCGATCGGGTACCACCGCATCTACGCATCCGCGGCGCCAGGGGTACCGTTCGTCAACGCCACGGGGTACTCGAACCCGGAGGTGGACGCGTTGCTCAACCGAGCCGCGGAGGTGCCTGAGCGGGCGGCCCGGGGCAAGATCTATGCACAGGTATCGAAGATACTGGCGGCCGACCTGCCGACGCTGATGCTGTTTGACGAGATCGGAGTGGATGCCGCGCGCGCAACGCTGCGGGGTGTTTGGATCGGAGCCGAGGCCCGCGACCGCTGGGACGCGGTGTGGGTACAGAAGTAGCCAGGGCGGGGGCGCGCGTAGAGACGCAGGCGGGGGTTCACGCGGCGAGGGTGGCACAGGCGCGGTGGTGACGGCGGGGAGTACGCCGCTCTGGCGGTACGCGGCGGGACGGCTGGCACAGGCCGTCCCGCTACTGCTAGGTGTAGTTGTAGTCAACTTTCTTCTCATCTCGCTGGCTCCCGGCGATCCCGTGGCCACCCTCCTGGGCGAGTATCCCGCGCCCCCGGAATACGTTGCTCAACTCCGGCGTGAGTTCGGCCTCGACCAACCGGCACCGGTGCGGCTGGCGCTCTATGCCTGGAACGTTGCCCGCGGTGAGTTGGGGTTCTCATTTGCCTATCGCCTTCCGGTCGCCGCACTGGTGGTCGGGCGTCTCGGGAACACGTTCCTTCTGATGGTGACGGCCCTCACGCTCGCGGCGCTGGTGGGTGTCGGGCTTGGCGTCACCGCGGCCCGCCGCCGGGGCTCTGGACTGGACACAGCGGCCACCGGCATCTCGCTGGCAGGATACTCGATCCCCGACTTCTGGCTGTCGCAGCTCCTGGTCCTGCTCTTCGCCGTGTTCCTGGGCTGGCTTCCGGCGCAGGGGATCCGCTCGGTCCGCGAGCAGTACACCGGCATGGCCGCCGTCCTGGATGTGGCGCGGCACCTGATACTGCCGGCGGCCGCGCTATCGTTCAGGTACATGGCGCTCATCTCCCGCCTGACCCGCGCCTCGATGCTCGAGGCGATGAGCCAGGACTTCATCCTGGCCGCGCGGGCCCGCGGCCTTCCGGAACGGCTGGTGCTGCTCCAGCACGGCCTGCGGAACGCCGCCCTACCGGTCGTGACGGTGATCGGCTACAACTTCGCCTTCGTGCTGGCCGGGTCGGCGTTGGTGGAAACCGTCTTCGGCTGGCCGGGTGTGGGGCGGCTGCTGTACGACGCGATTCTGCAGCGTGACACCCCGGTGCTCTTGGGCGTGCTTCTCATGGTGTCCGCGACGGTTGTTGTCGTGAACCTGCTTACCGACCTTCTCTACGCGGCGCTGGACCCGCGTGTCAGGTACTGACAGATGGTTGCCGACGAGAGCGCAGTAACCCCTTCCGCGGCCGGCGGGCGCGAGTTCTGGCGCCGCTTTCGCCGGAGCCGTGCAGGCATCATCGGCCTGGGCCTGGTCGTTCTCCTGGTTGTCGTCGCCATGGCCGCGCCGCTGCTGGCGCCGCGCGACCCTCAGACCACCTCCCTGGTCACGCTCAACCCCCCCGGCACGCCTGGGCATCCGCTCGGAACGGATAACCTCGGCCGCGACATCCTCAGTGGCGTACTTTGGGGGAGCCGCGTCTCGCTCACCGTCGGCGTCTGCGCCGCCGCCGCCGCGGTGCTGCTCGGTGTATTCATCGGCTCCCTGGCCGGGTTCTACGGGGGATGGGCCGACGCGGTTCTGGGCCGCATCACCGAGCTGTTCCAGGTGATCCCGCGGTTCGTGCTCGCGCTGCTCGTGGTGGCGCTCTTCGGCAGCGGCCTGTGGAAGTTGATAGCGGTCATAGGCATCCTGTCCTGGCCGCAGGCCGCGCGGGTAGTTCGCGGGCAGGTCATGGCGCTACGGGGCGCGGCCTACGTGGACGCGGCGCGCGTCCTGGGGCTGCGCAACGCACGCATAATCTTCTCGGAGATTCTTCCGAACGTGCTGGCCCCGGTGGTCGTGATCGGGTCACTTGACGTTGCCGGCGCCATACTGCTGGAGGCAAGTTTGGGGTTCTTCGGCCTGGGGGATCCCAACCTCGTGTCTTGGGGAATGATGCTGAACAACGCGCAGGCCCACCTGCGCCAGGCCTGGTGGATGAGCGTGTTCCCCGGAATTGCCATCTCGCTGGCGGTTCTGGGGTTCAACCTGATGGGCGATGGCCTCAATGACGCTGCCAATCCCCGACTTGGGGTGTGAGGCGCCATGAACGGGACCGGGCCCCTGTTGCTGGTTGAGGACCTCCACACCCACATCCTGACGACGCGGGGCGTGGTGCGCGCGGTTGACGGCATTTCGCTCTCGCTCCCGCAGGGTTCCGCCGCGGGACTGGTCGGCGAGTCCGGGTCAGGTAAGACGATGACCGGGTTCTCGATCCTCCGGCTGTTCCCCACGGACGCCGCCCGCATCGTGCGCGGCCGGATCGAGCTCGCCGGGCGCGACCTCCTGTCCCTCACGGATGAGGAGATGCGCCGGGCGCGCGGCGGGGACGTGGCCATGATCTTCCAGGACCCAACGACCTACCTCAACCCTGTGATGCCCGTCGGGCAGCAGGTGGCCGAGGCGTACGCGATGCGACACGGATGGACGCAGGCGCGGCAGAAGGCGGTCGAGGCACTGGGACTCGTAGGCCTGCCTGACCCCGGGGAGACCTACCGCCGCTTCCCTCATGAGCTCTCGGGCGGGATGCGCCAGCGCGCCGTCATCGCCATGGCGATTGTTTGCCGGCCCGCGTTGCTGATCGCCGACGAGCCGACGACCGCGGTGGACGTGACGATCCAGGCGCAGATCCTAGATGTGCTCCAGCGCCTCCGTCGCGAACTGGGGATGACGCTGCTGCTGATCACCCACGATCTGGGGATCGTGGCCGAGGTCTGCGAGACTGTCCACGTCATGTACGCCGGCCGGATCGTCGAGTCCGCCCCATCGGAAGCGCTGTTTGCGTCTCCGGGCCATCCCTACACCCAGGGCCTGCTGGCCGCCACGCTCAGCATTGACGAGGCCCGTCCCATCACCAGGGTGATGGAGGGCGCGGTGCCCGACCTGGCCCGCCTGCCGCGCGGGTGCCGGTTTCATCCCCGCTGCCCGGCTGTGATGGACCGCTGCCGGATCGAGGACCCGCCGGCCTTCCGTCTCGGAGCGCACCATCTGGTCGCATGCTGGCTCCACGAGGAGCAGGGAGCGCCGTGATCCTGGAAGCCCGCGATCTCACGAAGCGGTTCCCATGGGGCCGGACCTTCACCGGCACCCGCGCCTGGGTGCGCGCCGTGGAGGGCGTCTCCCTGGGCGTGGCCGAGGGTGACACGCTCGCGCTTGTCGGCGAGTCCGGGTCGGGCAAGACCACGACGGGCCGCATCCTGGCCGGGCTCGAGGCGCCGACCTCAGGCGATGTGCACTATCGTGGCAGGGCGCTTTCGGCGCTGACCGGTCAGGACTGGCGCGAGTTCCGTCGCAGCGTGCAGATGGTGTTCCAGGATTCGCAGGCTTCGCTGAACCCCCGCAAGACCGTGGCGCAGATCCTGGAGGTAGCGCTGGCCGCGCATGGGGTGGCTCCTGGAGCGCGTCGAGACTCCGCAGCCCGGTTGCTGGTTGAGGTCGGCCTGGAGCCCCCGGCGGTGTTCCTCGGACGGTTCCCGCATCAGCTCTCAGGAGGCCAGCGCCAGCGGATCAACGTGGCCCGCGCGCTCGCCACCGATCCCAAGGTGATCATTGCCGATGAGCCGGTTTCCGCCCTCGACCTCTCGGTACGCGCACAGATACTTGTCCTCATGCAGCGACTCCAACGGCAGCGCGGCGTTGGGTACTTGTTCATAAGCCACGATCTGGCTGTCGTGCGCTCGGTGGCCCGGCGTGTTGCGGTGATGTACCTGGGGCGGATCGTTGAAGAAGGCCCGACCGAGGCGGTGTTCGGCAGACCTTTGCACCCCTACACAGAGGCGCTGCTGTCGGCCACGCCCGTCCCCAATCCACGGCTCGCGAGGATGCGGGAGCGAATCATCCTCCAGGGAGACGTGCCGTCTCCGGTCGCGCCTCCGCCGGGCTGTCCCTTTCACCCTCGCTGTCCAATCGCGCAGGAGGTCTGCCGTCGCGAGTTCCCGCCCCTAGTCGACGCAGGAAGAGGGCAGGTGGCAGTATGTCACTTCGCCCACTGAATGCCACCGAGCCAATGCCGATAACCTTCATGAGGCATGTCCTGGGGGTTCATCGTGCTCCGATTTCCGTGTCCGTACTTCACAGCGGAGGTGGGACTATCCGATCCTGATCTCATTCGCAGAAGTGCCAGTGTCCCGACCGCGCGGCTGTTCTCGCGCTGGTATACTGGTCCTCGAGGCGGCAAGCACGTTGGGGATTGCGGCATGGACGCGAAGTTGACGCTCCACTATGACCGGGACGCCGACATCCTTCACATCAGCAAGCGGCCCCCCTACCCGGAACAGGAGTCTGAGGAGCTGGGCGAGGGGGTCGTTGCCCGGATCAACCCGGCGACCGGTGAGGTCGAGAACCTGGAGATCTTACTCTTCTCAGTACGACTCCGGCAAGGCGATGCCTTCGATCTTCTTGTGGCTGCGGACCTGAAGCTGGCGGCGGGACGTTAGCCGACCGCATCCCTGAACCGTCGGATCGCCTCGATGTGGTCGTCGGGCGTCCCCAGCCCCGCGCCCATCGTGGAGACGCTGAGGTGGGTGGCTCCCATCTCCCGCCATTCCTCGGCGAGCCGGCGCCACTCGTCCGGTCCGTCCTTGCCAGCGACGATCCGCGCTTCGATGCCAAATGACGCCGGGTCGCGTCCTGCCTCCTCAAGGTGCACGCGAAGGCGCTCGACGGATTCGCGAGGCTTCCTGGAAGGGCCGCGGGTGTACGGATTCGGCAGTCCGCCGCCGAACAACCAGCCGTCGGCAATCCGCGCGGCGCGCCTGAGTACCGCGTCCGCCGCGCCTCCCATCCAAATGGGAATCGGCCGCTGCACCGGGAGGGGATTGAGCCCTGCCTCGACGATCGTGTGCCACCGTCCGCGGAAGGTCACGATCTCCTGGGTCCATAGGGCGCGCAGCACTTTGACCTGCTCGGTGATCCTAGCCCCGCGGTTCTGGAAGTCCTCTCCGAGCGCCTCGTACTCGACGGAGTTCCATCCAAGGCCCACCCCGAGCCGCAGGCGGCCGCCGGAGAGCACATCCACCTCTGCCGCCTGTTTCGCAACGAGCGCGGTCTGGCGCTGGGGCAGGATGATGATCCCGGTCGCGAGTTCCATCCGCCTCGTGCAGCCGGCCAGATAGCCGAACAGGACGAACAGCTCGTGGAACGGATCGTCCATGTCGTAGCCCAGCCATCCCGGCCGGTTCGCTGTGCTCGCGCTGAGCACGTGATCATAGGCCACCAGGTGGTGGAAGCCGAGCGTCTCCGCGGCCTGCGCGAAGTCGCGGATCACGACGGGGTCGGTGCCTATCTCGGTTTGAGGGAAGACCACACCCAGGCGCATCTGAAGATTCCCCCTTCAAGGAACGTGGAGGTGGGGCCTCTACAGTATAGCAACGTCGGGCGGTGCGGAGTCGCGGGACAGGCCAGGGGTGCTGTCGAATCAGTCAGGACCACGTCAGGTTACCAGGAGGCAGCACAATGCCATTCCTAGCACGAGTGTTCCACGACGACACCATCGAAGAGGCGAAGGTCGAGGGCTCCGTGGTCACGACGCAGTCCGGCCACCGCATCGCCGTCGGCGACGCCCGCTTCTCCACGCCCACCGCGCCTAGCAAGATCATCTGCGTAGGGTTCAACTACCGTGACCACGCTCAGGAGTTGGGCCGGGAGCTGCCCAGTGAGCCGTTGTTCTTTCTGAAGCCGCCCAGCGCGCTGCTGGCGCACGGCGAGACCATCGTCTATCCACCGGAGACCAAGCAGCTCGAGTTCGAGTGTGAACTGGCCGCGGTAATCGGCGCGCGCTGCCGCAATGTCCCGATCGAGGACGCCCGGTCCGTCATTTTGGGCTACTCCATCTTCAACGACGTCACAGCCCGGGACATCCAGAAAGTAGAGCCGCAGTGGGTTCGGGCCAAGTGCTTCGATACGTTTGCGCCCTACGGGCCGGTGGTGGCCACGCACGTTGACCCGTTGGATCTGCGCCTGGTGACGCGCGTCAACGGGATCGTGAAGCAGGACTCCTCAACCCGGCACCTGGCCTTTGATGTTCCTGCGCTGGTGGCGATGGCGTCGCGCATCATGACGCTGGAACCCGGGGACATCATTGCCACCGGAACCCCGGCCGGGGTTGGACAGCTACAGCCCGGCGATGAGGTCTCGATAGAGATCGAAGGCATAGGCACGCTAACAAACAGCGTCGCGGCCGAGGAGTAGGGGGCCCAGCGGGTCAACGCGACCTCAGTCCGCGGCTAACCTCCTGGCCGCCGCGATCGCCACCTCGATTGAGGCCGCCTCTGCCGCCCGGAACCTCTGCGCGGCCTCTTCCGGCGGCAGCTTCTCCCGCAGGATGTTGGAGTCAATCGCCAACACCGCGCCCGCCCGCGCGCGCCGGACCTGCGCCACTATGAAGACCGTTGCGCATTCCTGCTCGGCCGCGACGACGTGCCCCTGCGCCGTGAGCAGTTCGGTGAGCGAGGGGTCCTTGCGGTAGAACGCGTCGCGCGACGTGGCCACACCCACGTACGGCCGGTGGCCCAGGCCGCGGGCCACGTCAATCAGTGCCTGAGTCACAGACAGATCCGCGACCGCAGGGAATCCCAGCGGAAGGTAGGCCAGCGCGGTGCCCTCGTCGCGGTGGGCGGCGGTGACGATGGCAAGGTTCCCGACCTCGATCTCGGGCTGCCGGCCGCCTGCGGAGCCCACCCGGATGAACGTGTCCGCGCCGAGATTGCACAGCTCCTCGACCGCGATCGACGCGGACGGCCCCCCGATGCCGGTGGAGCAGACCGAGATTGGTACGCCACCGGCGGTTCCGGTGAATCCCAGGTACTCGCGATTGCGTATCACCTCGCGGGCTCCTTCGAGGTGCGCGGCGATGCGCTCGGCCCGGGCCGGGTCGCCCGGGATGAGGACCGTGCGTGCCACGGCACCGGTGGTGACTCTCAGGTGACGCTGAGGAAGTTCATCGCTCATGGCTCATCCTCCGTGACAAACAGATCCACAAGGCGACCGCGGAGGACGTCCACCAGCCCGCGATCGGTCAGTTTCAGCGCAGGGCTGACCGCGAGAGTCAGGACTGCCAGGGTCATGATCGGCGAGCGGTGTTCGAATCCCAGGGCTGCCAGCGCCGACCGGAACGCCGCCACCTGCTCGCCGACCACGCGCACCGGCTGACCGGAAACGATTCCGGCCACCGGCAGAGGGACACCCGCCAGCACCTCGCTGCCGCGTACCGCGGCCATGCCGCCGCCGTGCCCGACGACCCAGCCGGCGGCCGCAGCCATCTCGGCGGCGTTGCGCCCGACCACCAGCAGGTTGTGGCTGTCGTGCGCCCAGGTGGTCGCGATCGCTCCCTCACGCAGCGCACCGCGCACCAGCCCGTAGCCGGCGCTCCCGGAGCGGCCGTGGCGCTCGAACACCGCGGCCAGACAGAGACCGCTCGATTCCCAGTCCAGGCGACCGTCCACCAGGGGCAGCGTGGTCTCCGCGGCCCGCGTGTAGGTGGTTGTGGCGTTCATCTCCATCACCCGGACGCGCGCCGCGCTGCGTCCGACGGCCGGTCCCGCGCGAGCCTTCGCAAGGCCCGCGGGCGCCTCCACGCGGAAGCGTTCGATCCCGGGCGCCGGGATGCGCACCGTCCCCAGGCCGGCAGCGGGTGCGGGTCGCACCGCAACCACTCCGGGCAGCAGGCGTCCCTCCTCGGCCACGAGCACGCCCCGGGAGAAGACCGCGTCCGCCCGAAACTCCTCCAGGTCCCTGACGAGCACCAGGTGCGCAACCAGCCCGGGCGCGATCGCACCGCGATCGTAGAGCCGCATCCGGCGCGCCGGCGCCAGCGTGACCGCGCGGATTCCCTCGACCGGATCCAGCCCCATCCGGACCGCCTCGCGCAGCACCAGGTCCAGGTGCCCGCGTGCCAGCAGGTCGTCGGGAAGGACGTCATCGGTGACCAGGCACAGGTTGAGGGCGCGGGCCGCGCCTTGGCAGGCAGCCAGCGTGTCCGGCGCCAACGACTTCTCCTGAAGCTGCAACGTTACTCCGCTGCGCAGCCGTTCCAGTGCGAGCGCCGGTGTCACGAAGGTGTGGTCGGAGTCTATCCCCGAAGCCACGAACGCGGCCAGGTCCACGCCGGTCAGGTTGGGCGCGTGGCCCTCGATCACGGTTCCGGCACCCAGCGCCTCTTCCAGGATTGCCGTCATGCGGGCGTCGCCTGCGATCACCGCGGGGTAGTCCATCACCTCGCCCAGCCCGACCACTCCCTGCCATCCCAGCGCCGTCGCGACCTCCCCCGGGCCAATGCTTGCGCCGGAGGTCTCCAGCGCGGTTGCAGGGACGCAGGACGGCACCTGCATGAACACGTCCAGCGGCAGGTTGCGGCTCTGCTCGATCAGCAGGCGTATGCCCTCCAGGCCCATCACGTTCGCGATCTCGTGCGGGTCCGGCGTCACGGTAAGCACGCCCAGCGGGACAACCGCCTCTGCGAAGGCCGGCGGAAGCACCATCGTGCTCTCGAAGTGCAGGTGGCAATCCACCAGCCCTGGCACCGCGAATCGGTCTCGGCCTTCGATGATCTGGTGCGCAAGCGGCAGCGGGTCGCCGGGCGCGAGGATGCGGCTGAACAGCCCGCCGGCGATGCCGATGTGCCCGCGAAGCACCTCGCCGGTGAACACGTTGACCACGCGCACGTTGGTTACGAGCAGGTCGAACGGCCGCCGGCCGGCTGCGGCCGCCGCGGCGATCTGATGTGCGGTGATCTCAGGGCGCATCACGTCCTCCGGCTCCTGTGGCGTCGGTCGGATGAGCCGCGGTAAGCACGGCGGCCAGCCCCGTTGCCGCCAGCAGCACGGTCGCAGCCGCGACGAAGGCGGCGCCGAATCCCCGCTGGTCTATCACGAACCCAACCAGCAGAGGTGCCACCATCGCGCCGACATCCGCCATGGTGCGGTTGATCCCCAGGGCCACGCCCCAGTGTTTCTCGGGCACGACATCGGTGACAAGCGCGATTACGAGACTGCCTCCCAGGTTGGCCCACGAGACGAGGGAGACCGCGAGGACCACTCCCAGCGGGGAGCCGACGCCCAGGAAACTCAGCACCGAGACCCCCAGCGCAAAGAGGCCGGTCAGAATCACGCGCCGCGTTCCAAACAGACCTGCCAGACGGCCGCTGGCCAGCGCCGCGCCAAACCGCTGGATCGTGCCGATCATCAGAATGGCGCCGATCGCCGCTGGCCCGAGGTGTATCTCCCGGGCGGAGAACAGCGGGATTAGCGTCGCGATGACCCCGCCGTGGAAGAAGAACAGCGCCATCATGATGATGCCGGGGCCGAGGATGCTCCGAATCTCCAGCGGGGCTCCGCCAGAGGGATCGGTCTGCGCCGGCGCAACAGGACGATCGGCCGTAGGATCTGCCAGCCGGCGGCCTGCCCCCAGCGCCACGGTCCCGGCGATCACCGCGAGGACCAGCGAATACCGCCACGACAGCCAGCCGGCCACTGCGCCGCCGAGCGCCGGGCCCAGGGCCGTGCCCGTGAGAGCTGCGATCTGGTGGTAGCTGAACAACTGCGCCTTGTTGTCGAGCGTGGCGACCTTGGAGATCCAATACTGGATCGTGATGAAGAACAGCGCGGACCCCACGCCCATGATCGCCCGCCCAACGAGCACGACGGCGAACGAAGGCGCCAGGGCCACGGCGACCCCTCCTGCGGCCAGGATCGCGCCGCCCGCGGCCAGCATCGCCGGCAGGGCGGAGCGGGCCACGAGCCGGCCCATCGGTACGTTCACGAGCAGCCGGATCCCGTGGTACACCGACAGCGCAAGTGCCACGCTGCCGGCAGAAACCCGGAACTCCCGCTGCACCTGCGGCAGGAGCGGGCCGAAGACGGAAACGCCTATCTCGAATCCCACGAGGATGAGCAAGAGCGGCATTATGACCGCCGCTCCTTTGCTCACGCGGATGGGTGTTACGCGGGCCACGATTCCGGTGTCCGCTACGAGCGAGGGTTGGGCGAAGAGGGCGGCGGGGCCTGATACGGCTTCATCTCGTAGAACTCCGGCGGTGCACCCGGGTTGCCCCTACCGTCCTTTGGACCGGGCTTCAACTGGTAGAGCCGGCCCTCGTGGTAGAACAGGATCACGGGCTCGCACTCTCTCTGCTGTGGCTGCTGGCGCTGGCTGTCAGGTCCGGGCAGGGGGATAAACTCGCGCATCTCCAGGGGCTGCTGGTCTGGCCGCGGCGCCTGCAGAATGGACTGAGAAACGGTGGCCGCGGTCACCGGCGCCGCGCGGTCAGAGGCCTGGACCGCGGTATAGACAACACCACCCGCCCCGACCGCAACGACCGCCAGCAGTAGCCAACCTGCCCCCCTGAACATCGCTTTCGCCCCCTGCTACTGCGCCCTGCCTGCGTAAAGGGTAGCACAAATGCGGCAGGTGTTCAGCAGCCAGCCGCAGGAACTACCTCCGCCGCCGGGTAATGTGGAATGGGATCAGATTGCCGAGGTGAACGATGACGGACGAACACGCCGCCTTCGCAGACCGCGTCACCCGTATGCGCGACCTCCTCGCGGCCAACCTCTCCGAGGACTGGCCCAACCTGCCTGTAGTCGGCGGCGAAGGCGCATTTCTGTTTGGCCTGGACGGCCGGCGCTATCTCGACTTCGTCGCAGGGTTTGCCGCGTGCAACCTGGGTCACCGCCATCCCCGCGTGGTCGCTGCGGCCAAAGCCCAGATGGACCGGCTCATCCACGGCGCGATCGGCCTGGTCGCGTACGACCCGGTCCTGCGCTTGAGCGAGGATCTGGGGCGGATCACGCCGGGCGATCTCAACGCCTTCTTCTGGGGCAGCAGCGGCACGGAGGCCGTGGAAGGCGCCCTGAAGTTGGCGCGGTACGTTACCGGCCGGCCGGCCATCGTGGGCTTTATCGGCGGCTTCCACGGCCGGTCGTTTGGATCAACCTCGGTCACCGCGTCCAGCGCCAAGTATCGCCGGCACTACGAGCCGCTGCTTCCCTCGATCTACCATGTGCCGTTCCCCTACTGCTTCCGCTGCCCGCACCGCACCGGCCCCGGATGCTGCGGCGATCCCCTCGCTAGTCTGGACCGGCTGTTCCAGTATGTGGTGGACCCAGGCGAGGTCGCGGCGGTGATCGTTGAGCCGATCCAGGGAGAGGGCGGCTTCGTGGTGCCGCCGTCGGATTTCCTGCCCGGCCTCCGGGACCGCTGCAGCCAGCACGGAATCATGTTGATCTTCGACGAGATCCAGACAGGGTTCGGCCGCACCGGCGCGATGTTCGCATCCGAAACATTCGGTGTCACGCCGGACATCCTGGCCCTTTCCAAGAGCATCGCTTCCGGTTTCCCACTGAGCGCGGTGGCCGCCAGCCCAGACCTGATGCAAAGATGGGGTCCTGGCACGCACGGGACGACCTTCGGCGGCAACCCGGTGTCGTGCGCAGCGGCGATTGCCACCCTGGAGGTGTTCCGGGAGGAGGGCGTCCTCGACGACGCCCGCGCGCGCGGCGAGGAGGCGATGGCTCGGCTGGGCGATCTTGCCCGGCGATCGCCGTTTGTGGGAGACGTTCGGGGAAGGGGACTGATGATCGGCCTGGAGTTCGTGGATCCCTCCGCGGATGGCGCGCCCAACGGCGACGCCGTTCGCAGCGTCCTGGAGGGATGCCTGCGGCGCGGCCTGCTCCTCTATCCGGCCGGGCAGTCCGGCCACGTGCTGCGGATCACCCCGCCGCTGACGGTGAGCCGCGCAGAGCTCGACGAGGGGCTGAGTATCCTGTCAGAGGTGGTCGCCGCGCTCTAGCCGCCCGACGGCGCGCCGACGGGGCGCTCTAGCCGCCCGCGGAGCCGCCGCCCGTCGGGCGCTCCTCGTCCAGCACCCGCAGCGTCTCCTCCCGGATCAGGCCGTGCACCCGCTGGCGCAGCGCGATGAACTCCGGCGTGTCCATAACGCTCACCTCGCGCGGCCTGGGAAGCGTGACCGCTACCTCGGTCTTGATCCGGCCTGGGCGAGAGGTCATTACGTAGATCCGATCGGAGAGCAGTATCGCCTCGTCTATGTCGTGGGTCACGAACAGCACGGTCTTATGCGTCTGCTCCCAGACCCGCAGCAGCAACTCCTGCATCACCGAGCGCGTCTGCGCGTCCAGCGCGCCAAAGGGCTCGTCCATCAGCAGGATCGCCGGTTCGTTGGCCATCGCGCGCGCAATCGCCACGCGCTGCTGCATCCCGCCCGAGAGTTCCTTAGGGTAGGCCGGCTCGGTGCCCCGCAGGCCCACCAGGTCCAGGTAACGGCGCACCACCTCCTGCCGCTCCTCCGCCGGAGTGCCGCGCAGCCGCAGGCCGAACTCCACGTTGCCCTGCACCGTCAGCCAGGGAAAAAGCGTGTAGGACTGGAACACCATGCCGCGGTCGGCGCCCGGGCCCTCGACCGGGCGGTTGTCGAGCAACACCTCGCCCGAAGTCGGCCGGATCAGTCCGGCCACGATGCGCAGCAGCGTTGATTTGCCACAGCCGGAGGGCCCGACGATCGAGACGAACTCCTCGTCGCGGACGCCCAGGTTGAGATGTTCAACGGCCGTCACGGTGCCGCCCCTTCGGCGGGTGAAGACCACGCTCAGGCCGCGGATGGCGAGCTTCAGATCTTCGGCGACCACGGCAGCAGCAGCTTGTGAAGGCGCTTGAAGGTCAGGTCGAAGACGAAGCCCAGTAGGCCGATGGTGAACAACCCGACGAAGATGCGGTCGGTGAACAGACCGCGGCCGGCGTCCAGGATCATGTATCCCAGCCCGCGGTTGGCCGCGACCAGCTCGGCGACGATCAGGTAGGTCCAGGCCCAGCCCATCGTGATGCGCAGGTTGTCCATAACCCCCGGCAGTGTGGCGGGCAGGAGCACACGGCCGAAGACGTCGGCGCGGCTGGCGCCCAGCGTGTAAGCGCTGTCGAGCAGGTCCTTTGGCACGCCCGCGGACACGTCCGATATCAGCAGGATCAACTGGAAGAACGTGCCGATGAAGATCACCGCCACCTTCTGCGAAGTGCCGATCCCGATGTAGAGGATCAGCAGCGGGATCATCGCGCTTACCGGCAGGTAGCGGACGAAGTTCACCACGGGTTCCACAAGGGACTCGACGAACTTGAGGGTGCCCATCAGGATACCGAGCGGCACGGCCAGTAGCACGGCCAGCACCCATCCCGTGACGATTACGCTGACGCTGGCCCAGGTGTGCTCGGCCAGGCTGCCGTCCGCGATGAGCGCGGCCGCGGCCCGCACGATGTCAGACGGCGACGGCAGGAACAGGGGGGTGACGAAGCCGCCGTAGGTCAGGATGGCCCACAGCGAGAAGAGCCCTGCGGCCGACGCGCCCACCCCTGCCAGGTACGCGCTGCGGGAGATCGGCTCGTGCGGCCGCAGGATCTCGCTTAGCCGGGCCAGCAGCCCGGGTCGGTCTCGTTTCACCGCCCGGAGCGTCTCACTTCCCTACGAACGATGGATCCAGGATGTCCGCCGCCTTGATTCCCTTCATCCCGGCCTTGCCCAGACCGGTCCACAGGTCAATGGCGAACTGCGCGGTCTTGTAGCCGATCCCGGGCTTGTCCTTCGTGCCGAAGAACTCCTGGGAGGCGGCCAGATCGTAGTAACGGATGCCGGTCAGCGTCTCCGCGAAGACCTTGGTATCCTTCAGCCAGCCGCCGACCGCCTCGGCCATGATCTTGTTGCTCTCGTCCGGGTTCTGCTTCCAGTAGTCCACGGCGCGATGCCAGGCCCGCACGAGGTTGGCCATGTCCTTGGGCCGGGCCTTGATCACGTCCTTGCGGAAGACCAGGACGTCCACTATCAGGTTGGGCGTGGCAGAAGAGTCAACCAGGATCTTGCCGTGCGGCGCCTGCTTGCCCTTGGTCAGCCAGGGCTCCCAGGTTACCGCGGCGTCCACCTTGCCGGCCACGAACGCCGCGCCCGCGTCCCCGGCGGTCATGTTGACCGCGGTGATGTCCTTTAGCGAGAGGCCGGCCTGCTTGAGGAGGAAGGCCAGGAAGAAGTGGCTTACCGAACCCTCGCTGAATGCCACCTTCTTGCCCTTGAGATCCTTGACTGATGCGATCTCCTTGCGCGCGACGATGCCGTCGCCGCCCTTGGAGTCGTCCATCGCGAGAATGGCGGCCATCTGGAAGTCGGGCTTGACGCGCTGCACCACCGTGTCAATCGTCGTCATGAGCCCGTCAATGCGCTTGGCGGCCAGCGCCACGTACCGGGGCTTGGTGTCCTCCATCAGCACAAACTCGACCGAGGTTCCCAGCTCCTTCAGGAAACCCTTCTTCTCCGCGAGGAAGAGCGGACCGTAGCCCACCCAGACCGGATATCCTATCTTGAGCGGGGTCTGGGCAGGAAGGGGCGCGGGCCGGACGAGCACGCCCGCTACCAGGGCCACTGCCAGGAACAGAGCTATCCGACGTGCTTTCATCTTGCCACCTCCGAGTAAGACACCTTGCCTGCTTAGAGCCAATCCGGTGGATTCCCTGCCAGCATGCCCTTTGCTTCTTCCCGAGACCCACGGTAGGGCCCGGGGTGTTCCATTTTCAGCGAGGTGACCGCGGCGGCCATCCGGCACGCCTCCTCTGGTGATGAGTCCAGCCGCGAAGCCGCGTACGTGGCAAAGCACGTGTCGCCCCGGCCGGTGCGGCCGCGCACCACCCGGGGAGTGAACGCGGCCTCAACGAACGTTCCTTCCGCGCAGACGAGGATCCCGCCCGCGTGCGTCAGCACGACCTCCCGCGGCCCCAGCGCGGCCAGGGCTTCCGCCGCCTTCCGGAGGTCGGTCTGGCCTGTGAGCACTTCGGCCTCCGCGTCGTCGGCCTTCAGGAACGCGACGCCGGCGAGGTCTGACGCCTTGCCGGGCCAGTCCACGGTGACCAGCGCGTCGCCCTGCCGGACCCGCACGAACCCCTGCACGTCGAGCCCGACCGGCCCGCGCCCAGCCAGTTCGCCCACGACATCACGGGCAACCTCACCCGCCATCAAGGGAGTGATGATGGTGACGCGCGTGTCCAGGCGAGGGATCTCCCCGGAGGAGAATGGACCGGCGAACGCCAGGGGCCGGCAGATCCGCCGGTCCATCTCTTTGCCCGGATAGGTGTTCTCTATGCCGGTGGTCTCTGGAGCCGCTACCGCGTGGACGCTTATCCCCTCGCTGCGCAGCTCCTCCAGCAGTCCGAAATCGTCCGGGTGGAGGCGAGTGACGACCGCGACGCTGAAGCCGAGCCGGCGCAGCGCCATCGAACCGTAGTAGACCCCGCCCCCGGACGCGATCTCCGTGACCCCACGGAAGATCAACCTGTCCTTGGCGAAGTGCCCTACAAGCGCGACGTCAATCACTACGGCTTCTCAATCTCTACGGTTTCATCGAGGCGATGAACGTGTCAATGGGGATCATGGGCAGCGTCTGGATCTTCACGCTGCCCCGCGCGCCCAACTCGATCGAGACCCGCGCCACGACCTCCGAGCTGGGCGCTTCCAGGATAGTAACGAAGTCGAACGGGCCCAGAACGGCATACTGCGCCAGGATCTTGGCCCCCCAGGCCTCGACCTCCTTGTTGACCTCCTTGATCCGGGCCGGGTTCTTCCTGATCGTCTCCGCGCCCTCGTCCGTCAGGTTGCTGAGCATCAGATAGGCACCCATCCGCCACCCCTCCTGGTGTTTCGGATTCCCTACACCCACCTCGATTCGATAGGAGAGGGCTGTTTACCCCCCGAATGTTCCCTACATGCCTACTCCAGACGATACCCGCAACAGCGATATCCTTGCCAGCCGCAGGGTGCCCGCGGACCAGGTCCGCTGGACGTGCCTGCCGGAGGACCTGCCGTTTGAGACCACAGCCAATCTCCCCTCCGGGGAGAGTATTGTTGGGCAGGACCGTGCTGTCCGGGCGCTCGATTTCGGTCTGACCGTCTCCCAGCCCGGCTACAACATCTTCGTGGCCGGACCCGTGGGAACCGGACGGACCACCTATACCCAGAGCCGGGTGCAGCAGGTCGCCGCCGCCCAGGAGGTGCCATCCGACTGGATCTACGTGCACAACTTCCAGCATCCCGATCAGCCCATGGCGATCTCACTTCCTCCGGGTGAAGGGTCCCGGTTCCGCCGCGGGGTCGAGCGCCTGGTGGACGAACTCAAGGATTCGATACGCAAGTTGTTCGCCAGCGAGACGTTCGAAGCCAAGCGCAGCGGGGTCGTCCAGGCCTTCGAGCAGCAGGCGAACACGATCTGGCGCGACCTGGAGGCGGAGGCGCGGCGCCTGGGCTTCGCGCTCCAGCGTACGCCCGTTGGCATAGTAACGATCCCGATCGCGCCGTCCGGAGAGCCGCTGGCAGACGAGCAACTGGCCCAACTCACCGCGGCCCACCGCCAGGAGCTTGAGCGCCGGGCGCGGGCGCTGCAGGAGAGCGTGGGCGATGCCACCCGCAAGGTGCGCGGCATCGAGCGGGAGGCGAAGGAGGCGGTGCAGGAGCTGGAGCGCTCCGCCGTTCTCTCGGTGGCCAGCCACGCGGTGGAGGCGCTCAAGCAGCACTACGCCGGCCACGAGCGGATCGTTGGGTGGCTGGACCGCTTCCTTGCCGACGTTGTCGACCGCCACGACGACTTCAAGGACGAGACGGCCCAACAGCCGCAACTCCCGTTCATGGCCCGGCGGGCAGAGTTCACGCGCTACCAGGTCAACCTCCTTATTGATAACAGCCAGACCCGGGGCGCGCCGGTGGTGCTCGAGCTGAACCCCACCTACTACAACCTGTTCGGCAAGGCGGAGTTTCGAGGCGAGTTCGGTGCCATGGTCACCGACTTCACCATGATAAAGCCCGGTGCCATTCACCGCGCCAACGGGGGCTACCTGATCGTCCAGGCACGGGATTTGCTGGTGGCGCCGTTCTCGTGGGACGGCCTGAAGCGCATGCTGAAGAGCCGCGAGGTACGCATAGAGAACATCGCCGAGCAGTACGGGTTGTTCGCTGCCGCGACGCTGCGCCCTGAACCGATCCCTCTGAACGTCAAGGTGATTGTCATCGGCGCCTCCATCATCCACCATCTGCTGTACCAGCTCGACGACGACTTCCCCAAGTTGTTCAAGATCAAGGCCGACTTCGACGTGGACGTCGAGCGCACCAAGACCGCGATGGTCGAGTACGCGCAGGCGATCGGGACGATCTGCCGCCGGCAGGGGCTGCTGCCCTTCGACCGCAGCGCCGTGGCCCGCACGCTCGAGCAGAGCGCGCGGATCGCCGACGACCAGCACCGGCTTTCGATGCGGTTCAACGAGATGGTGGACGTGATCTACGAGGCCGCGGCGTGGGCGAAGACCGAGGGGGCATCGGTGGTGTCGGCGCCTCACGTCGTGCGCGCGATAGAGGAGCGCATACGGCGCAGCAACCGGATCGAGGAACGCATCCGCGACCTGATCCGCAACGGGCAGATCCTGGTCAGCGTGGACGGGTCCGCGGTGGGGCAGGTGAACGGGCTGTCGGTCCTGATGCTGGGCGACTACGCCTTTGGCAGGCCGTCGCGGGTGACCGCGCGCACATTCGTCGGCGGCCGGGGAGTAGTCAACATCGAGCGCGAGACCCAGATGTCCGGCCGCATCCACAGCAAGGGCGTGTTGACGCTGTCGGCCTACCTGGGCGGGAAGTTTGCCCGGCGGCGTCCGCTTTCCCTCAATGCCTCGATCACATTTGAGCAAACCTATGAGGAGGTCGAGGGGGACTCCGCCTCATCCACCGAGCTGTACGCGCTGCTCAGCGACCTGGCCGGGGCGCCGATAGACCAGGGGATTGCCGTCACCGGCTCCGTGAACCAGAAGGGCGAGATCCAGCCGATCGGTGGGGTCAACGAGAAGATCGAGGGCTTCTACTACGCGTGCAAGACGCTGGGGCTGACCGGCAGGCAGGGCGTGCTGATCCCCCACCAGAACCTGCGCAACCTGATGCTGAACGACGAGGTGACCGGGGCTGTTCGGGAAGGCAAGTTCGGCATCTGGGCCGTGCGCTCGATTGACGAGGGCATCGAGGTGCTAACCGGGCTGCCCGCGGGCCAGGCCGACGAAGCGGGGAGCTACCCCGAGGGTACGCTCAACTTCATGGTGGCTCAGCGTCTAGACGAACTGGCGGATCTGCTGCGCCGGTTTGCGCCCCACCGCGCGGCGCGCGACGAGGCGAGAACCCGCGAGGAAGGTGCGGACAAGGAGGCGCTGCCCGACGCCACCCCGGACGCTCCGGGCACGGACCCGCCGGAGGCCGGCTAGTCGAGCGTCGGCAGGTCCAGCAGACCGCCGGCTAGTCGAGCGTCGGCAGGTCCAGCAGACCGCCGGCTAGTCGAGCGACGGCAGGTCCTGCAGGCCGCGCAGGGTCATTATCTGCCCCACGTGATAGCTGTCGTGCGCGATGTAGGGCGCGAGCCGTTCCAGTTTCTTCTCATCGGCGGTGCCGATGGCTTCCGAGACCTGCCGGTGGGAGTCCGCGAACCGGCTGCGCGCGGTCTGCCAGGCATCGTCACTGACCTCGGAGGGCTCTTCCCAGTTGCGGCGCTTGATCTCATCCTCGCCCGGCTTGTCCCCGGCCATTGCGCGCAACGCGTACTCGCGCCAGAAGAGGATGTGGTGGAGGATCTGCCAGATGGAGTGCCGCTGCGGCGCGCTCTTCCAGGCCGCCTGTTGCGCCGTGAGTCCCTCCAGCGCTTTCCCCCATCCCACGTGATACAGGCCCTCGGTCCAGGCCCTCTGCCACAAATCGAAAAGCCACTGCCGGTCGGCCATCACATGCCCTCCTTTACCCTCGTCCTGGTCGGCACGATGTAAAGGCCGTGCACCCGCCTTCGACAACCATCTCCCGGGCGGTATCCGCGCCGCCGGCTCCGGCCAGGTTTCCCTGCGGCACACGGGGCGGCTGACGTACCGTTGCTCCCTTCCGGGCCTGGCGGGGTTGGTCAGTTCCCGTTGCACAGGACCCGGCCCTCCTTGCTGCGCGCGCGGGCCTGGCCCCACGAGATGGCGCCTCTGGGCGGGAGTTCAGCCCCGCTGTAGCGGATTGCGGGTACAGGGAACCGCTAGCTCCCCACCTAGCACGGCCACAGGCATCATACCACGATCAGTCGGTGGAAGGACCGTTGCATCGTGCCACAATCGGCCGGTGCGCGGATGGGCGCCCGCGCCGGCCTGCAGGAGTTCCTCATCCAGCCGCCGAAGTGCGTTCCGCTAGATGGACTTTATATCATCAATCGGAACGCCAGCGCTACCCTGTAGGAGCACGACAGTGTCGAGCGTCAGGGCAGTGACCAGAGCTCTGGACATCCTGGATGCGCTGGCAGAAGGCCCACTCTCGACCGGCGAGATCGCGCGCCGCATAGGCCTCCCCAAGACGACCACCCACCGGTTGCTCGCGACGCTTGAGAACCGGGGGTGCGTGTTTCGGCCGCATCCGACTGCCGAACTCCAGCTCGGACCGCACCTCCTGCACCTGGCCATGCGGGTGCGCGTGGTGACGGACCTGCGCGAGGCCGCCATGCCGGTGATGCGCTGCCTGCGTGACCAGTTTGGAGAGACGGTGAACCTCAACCTGCTGGTGGGCAACGAGCGCCTCTGCGTAGCCTCAATCGAAGGCATCCACGAAGTGCGCTCTGTCGGAGTGGTGGGCCAGCGCTCGCCGCTGCACAGCGGGGCCGCGGCGCGCGCCATTCTTGCCTTTCTGCCCGATGAGCGCATTCAGGACTACCTGGCCGAGGTCCCTCTGGTCAGGATGACCGACAACACAATCACCGACCCGGCCCGGTTGTGGGAGGCCGTGAGAGAGACCCGCCGGCTGGGCTATGTCGTGACCACCGGCGAACGGAATCCAGGGGCGACCTCGGTCGGGGCACCCGTGCGGAACGCCTCCGGCGAGGTCATCGGCAGCATCAACATTACAGGGCCGACCACGCGCATGATTGCGTACGCGGCGGACGCCCTCTCGGGCGCCGTGGTTGGATCTGGGGCGTCGGTTTCGCGCGCCCTGGGGTATGTGCAGTCCTCGAACAAGCGTGCCATTCCAAGAGGAGGGGGTATGTAGCCATGAGTGGATGGCTGCACGTCGTTGTACCCGTGGTTGTCGTGTTGGCCCTCACCGCTGCGCCGTTGTCCCTCACGGCGGCACCCGTGCTCAAGACGATTCGGGTAGCACTGCCGGCCCACCCTACTCCGCTCGACCCGGGCAACCACCGCTCGCGCATTACCGAGACCATCCTCCGCAACATCGGCGACGGGCTCTACACGGAGATGCCGGACGGAAAGCTCATCCCTGAGATCGCCGAGTCAACAAGCAGGATCGATCCCGCCACGTGGCAGTTCAAGATCCGCAGGGGGATTGTCTTCCACAATGGCGACCCGCTCACGGCCGACGACGTGGTGTTCACCTATGTGCGGGCAACGCAGGACGGAGCGATGGAGGGCAGGACGTCACCGCGCAAGAGCCTGTTCGTCGGCGTCAAGATGGTCCAGAAGATTGACGACTACACCGTACGGTTCCACCGGAGCGTGCCCGTCTCTCAGTATCGGATGCAGGTCACCGCGATAAACATGCAGATCATGCCAAAGAGGTACTTCGAGCAGGTCGGCCCGGACGGCTTCGTGAGGAAGCCCGTCGGCGCCGGGCCCTTCAGGTTCATCGAGGGCGACATCAAGGAGCGCATCGTGCTGGAGCGGTTCGACGAATACTGGGGCGGATCGCCGGAGCTCCCGGGCAGGCCCGGCCCACCTCCCATTGACAGGGCGATCTTCGAGTTCATCCCGGACCCGGCCTCCCGCGTGGCCGCTATTCGCTCAGGTGCGGTTGACATAATCCAGGCCGTTCCGTCAGACATGGTGTCGGTCCTCAGGGCAGACCCAGGAATCAACGTGGCCACCACCAAGGGAACCAACATGCTGTTCCTGGCCCTGAATGTGACCAAGCCTCCGTTTTCCGACAAGCGCGTGCGCCAGGCGGTCGCCCACGCCATCAACTACCAGTTGATCGTGGACAAGCTGTACGGCGGCATGGGCAACGTGTTGGGCGGCCGGCCCTTCATGGACGCCAGCGAGGTCGTGGATCCCGCCCTCAAGCCCTACGCCTACTCGCCGGGCAAGGCCAGGTCGTTGCTCAAGGAAGCCGGAGCGTCTGGTGCCGGCTTCGTCATCGACACCTCGCCGGACAACAGGGATCTCGCCCAGGCCATCGCCCAGATGCTGGATATCGTCGGGCTTCGGGCCGAGGTCCGTATCTGGGAGCTGGCCGCTCTCAGGCCCCTGGCTCTGCGGGGCGAGCGCACCGCCGTGGTGGACCAATGGGGGAATGCCTCGGGCAATCCCATGTGGGCCTACTGGACGTGCGGCGCCGAGCAGGCAGCCAACTTCTCACTGTACGTCAGGCCCGAATTCGACAAGCTGATGAATGACGCCCAGAACACGCCAAGCGAGACCCTTCGGACGGCGCGGTTCCGCCAGGGGTACGCGATGATCCACGACGAGTTGCCGATAGTCACGCTGCTCGTGCCGCAGGTCATCGAGGCGTCGCGCAAGCGCGTGCTGAACTTCACGCCCCACCGCAACGGGCGCGTGAACCTTCACAGGGTGGACGTGGAGCGCTAGTTGCCGACGCGATTCATCGTCCGGCGCGCGATCCACCTGTTCTTGGTGGCGATCTTCATCATGCTGGCCATCTTCGTGGTCATGCGCTACGCCCCGGGCGACCCTGTGGACCTGATGCTGCGGGGCGGCGAGGGCGTGACCAAAGAAGACATCGCCGGAATGCGCGCCGAACTCGGACTCGACCAGCCCATACATGCCCAGTTCGTCCGGTACATTCGTGGTTTGATGTCCGGCGATCTTGGTACGTCCATCGTACTCAAGCGCCCCGTGGCCAGGCTGATCCTGGAGCGTCTGCCCGCCACCGTGGAGATGGCGCTCGGCGCACTGCTCTTCTCACTCGCCGTGGGCATCCCGATAGGTGTCATAGCCGCGGCCAGGCAGCACTCAGCGATAGACAGGGTCAGCATGGGGCTCAGCTTTCTCGGCATCTCAACGCCGGGGTTCTGGCTGGCGATCATCCTGATCATGGTCTTCAGCGTGCACCTGAAGGTGCTGCCCAGCATCGGTCGCATCGCGTACGAGATGCAACCCACCCGCCTCACGGGACTGCTGGTCGTGGACTCGGTGTTGACGCTGAATGCCCCGGCCTTGCTGAGTGCCCTGTCCCACCTGATTCTGCCGTCCGTCACGCTGGGAGCCCACTACAGCGCGATCATCGCCCGGGTCCTGCGTTCCAGCATGGTGGAGGTGCTGGGACAGGACTACATCCGTGTCGCCAACAGCAAGGGGTTGACCGAGAGCAGGGTGCTCCGCCACCACGCTCTGCGCAACGCGCTGCTGCCCACGGTCACCGTGGCGGGCCTGGAAGCCGGGGCGCTCCTCAGCGGCAATGTCATCATTGAAACCGTTTTTGCCTGGCCCGGCATCGGCCTGCTCATCGTCAACGGCATCTTCGCGCGTGACTACCCGGTGGTCCAGAGCGGGGTCATCTTCTATGCCCTGCTGTTCGTTGGGATCAACTTCCTGATTGACGTCGCCTACTCCATGCTCGACCCGCGTATCCGGTGGGGGTGACGCGGTGAAGAGCCCGCTTTGGAAACTGCTGCGTCATCCATCCGCGGTCGCCGGCGCGGTCTTCGTGCTTGCCTACCTGCTCGTGGCCGTGTTTGCCCCGCTCCTCGCGCCCGAGGATCCAGCGCGTGGGGACCTCATGTTGCGGCTGAAGCCCCCGGCCTGGAGCCCCGGCGCCGAGCCAGGGCATCTGCTTGGCACCGACGAGTTGGGCCGCGACATGCTCTCCCGCCTGGTCTACGGCGCCAGGGTCTCCCTGGGGGTTGGTTTTGCAACGGTAGGGCTCACATCTGCCGTGGGGCTGTTTCTCGGTCTAGTGGCCGGATTCAGCCGGGGCTGGTTCGATGACCTTATCTCCCGCTTTGCCGACTGGCTGCAGGCGTTCCCCCTGCTGGTCTTCGCCATCCTGATGATGGGGGTCCTCGGGCCGGGCATCGGCAACCTGATACTCGTCCTCAGCGTGAAGGGATGGGTGAGCAAGTTCCGGGTGATTCGAGGCCAGGTCCTGACCGAGCGCGAGAAGGCCTATGTGGAGGCGGCCTGGGCCATCGGCAGGAGGCCCCTGGCCATCATGATCAGAGAGATCGCGCCCAACGTCGTCCACACGCTCCTGGTGCTGGCCACGATTCACATGGGCACCGTCATCCTCTCCGAGGCCAGTCTCAGCTACCTGGGCTTCGGCGCCAGCCCGCGCGTGCCCGCGTGGGGCTCCATGATCGCAAGCGGCCGCACCTTCATGTCGGTGGCGTGGTGGCTGCCGACCCTGCCGGGCGTGGCCATTCTTGTGCTCGTGCTCAGTCTGAACCTGCTTGGAGAGGGGCTGCGGGACGTGCTCGACCCCCGGCTTCGGAAATGACGGCCTTGAGCACTTGAGGGGAGGACCAGCGTGGACGAACTGCGCGTCTTGTCGGCAACCGGGGCCCTCGGGGCCACCCCCATGGACGAGGACTCCTTCTGGCGCGGGGTGGAGCGCCACCCCCATCTGATCGGCGCGGATGCGGGTAGCAACGATGTGGGCCCCTATGGATTGGGTGCCGACACCTGCTACTTCCCGCGCGAGTGGGTCAAGCACGATCTCCGGCTCATGCTGCTGGCAAGCCGGCGGCGAGGGATACCCATGACGGTTGGATCCGCCGGCCACATGGGCACCAACAAGGGCGTTGACTACACGGTGTCCATCCTTGGGGAGATCGCACGGGAGGAGAACCTGCCCCCGTTTCGCCTCGCGCGGATCTACGTGGAGCTGGACAGGGAAGCGCTGCACAGGGCACTCGACGCAGGAGACACGGAGACGCTGGACGGGTCCCCGCCCCTCACGCATGAGCTGATTGACGCGACGGACCACGCCGTCAGCGTCGTGGGTGCCGAGCCCTATCTCGAGGCCTTCCAGCAAGGCGCCGACGTCGTCATCGCCGGGCGATCCTGCGACGACGCCATCTTTGCCTCCTATCCCATCTTCAAGGGGTTTGATCGGGCGCTGTCAATCCATCTCGGCAAGGTGCTCGAATGTGCCTCGGTCGCGGCGACCCCCTACATGGCACGCAACGCCATGCTTGGGACCATCCGCTCCGATGCCATCCTGTTCGAACCCATGAATCCGCGGCAGGTGTGCACTCCCGTGTCGGTCGCCGCCCACTCCATGTATGAGGAGGCGCATCCCCACCTGCACCGCGTCCCGGGAGGCGTCGTGCACCTGTCCGGATGCGCGTTCACCCAGCGCAACGCGCGCACGGTCGCGGTGACCGGGGCGAGATTCGAGCCCACCGAGCTGCGCCTCAAGGTCGAGGGCGCCGGATTCGTCGGGTACCGCTTCGTCGGCATCCTGGGCATCCGGGACCCGCTGACGATTCGCAACCTGGACCGCTTCATGAGCTTCGCGGAGGAACGGGTGCGCACCCGGTATCCTCAGTGGGTAAAGGGCCGGGACTACGAGGTGCACACCCATGTCTACGGCGTGGATGCCACCATGAAGGACTGGGAGCCCTTGCGCTGTGACCTTCCACACGAGATCGGCATAGTCGTTGAGGCCGTGTCCAGGGACGAGTCGCTGGCCAGACTGATCTGCCGCCTGCACCGCAAGTCGCTGATGGTCGCGGAGTACCCCGGCCAGAAGGCCACGACCGGCAAGGCGGCGATCATGGCGGACGAGGAGCTTCGAGGCATGGACGCCTATCGCTGGACCATCTACCACACCGTCCGGGTGTCGGACCCCATGGCCCATGCCCGGGTAGAGTTGGGCACGCTGGGAGGAGAGAGGACGTGACCACGCCCCTGCGCATCCGCGACCTGGCTTCGGCCGTCCGCAGCAAGAACGCCGGGATCCACTACATCACGTTCGACATCATGTTCGACGATTGGGAATCGTACCGGCTGGTCCGAGATGCCAACGTCATCACGCGTGAATCGGTGGCCGCGCTGTACGGGATCCCACAGGCCCAGGTGATTACCGTGGTGAATCACGACCCTGGCCAGGGGATCAAGGTGACGATCCTGCGCCGGCAGTCGAGCGGCTCACCCGGCGACCCAGACGTGCTTGGCTGCCAGCAGCACGCCCCGCTCTATGACATCGAGGTTCCGGCCGGCGGCGCAGCAGTCTCTCCCGGCGTCCGTGGGCCTTAGGGGAGGAAGCGGTTTGTACCGCATCGCGCTCGGAGGCATCAACCACGAGTCCAACACCTTCTGCCCGCCGACAACGCTGGAGATGTTCCGACAGCAGGTCTGGTGCGTGGGGCCCGAGATCCTTGACCGGTTCTCGGGTACGCGGACCTACGTCGGCGGGATGATTGAGACCGCCGGGCGCCTGGGCGTGGACCTGGCCCCGACGTTTGCCACCAGCGCCCAGCCCTGGGGGGCGATCACGCGCGAGGCCTTCACGACCATGGTGGATGAACTCACCGCCGGCCTCCGGCAGGCAATGCCGGTGGATGCGGTCTGCCTGGCGCTGCACGGCGCGGGCGTAGCCGAGGGGATCTCCGACCTGGAGAGCGCCGTGCTCGAGGCCGTTCGAGGGGTCGTCGGCCAGGCGATGCCGATCGCCGTCACGCTCGATCTTCACGGCAACGTCACGCCGCGGATGGTGGAGCTGGCCACCGGCCTCTTCGGCGTGCACGAGTACCCGCACATTGATTCCTACGAACGCGGCCAGGAAGCGATGGAGTTCCTCGTCCGCGTGTTGCGCGGCGAGATCACGCCGGAGATGGCGGTGGAGATCCTCCCGCTGCTGATCCCGGCGTCGCCGTCGCGGGTGGAGCCCACCCGGGCGATCAACGAATACTGCCACCGGTGGGAGCGGGAGCCAGGCATGATAGACTGCGCCTTCTTTCATGGGTTCTCACACACGGACATTCCCGAGGCGGGCGTGACGGTAGTCGCCGTCGCCGAACGCGACCTGGCGCTGGCGCGACGGGCAGCCCGGGCAGTAGCCCGGGAGATATGGGCGCGGCGGGAGGCGTTCTTCAGGGCGTACCCGGCTCCGGAGGAGGCGGTGGCGGAGGCGACGCGGCTTGCGGCCGATGCCGGCCCGGTCGTCATCAACGAGATCAGTGACAACCCGGGCGGCGGCGCGCCTGGTGACGGCACGCATCTGCTGAGGGCGATGCTGGACGCCGGCCTGGCAGACAGCGCGTTTGCCACGATCTGCGATCCCGCGGTGGTCGAAGCCGCGCACCGGGCCGGCGTGGGAGCCACGATCCGCGTGCGCATCGGCGGCAAGACCGACACCATGCACGGCAAGCCGATCGGTCTCGAGGCCTACGTGAAGTGTCTGACCGACGGGAGATTGGCGCTCCGCACGCCCATGGGCCGAGGGAGTCCGGTGGACCTGGGGAGGACGGCGCGCCTGATCGGCCGGGGTGTGGACGTCGTCGTGGCCAGCAGGCGCGCCCAGGTGCTCGATCCCGGGCCATTCCTGCTCCACGGCATTGACGTCGCCCGTTGCCGCATCGTCGGGCTGAAATCCAGCGCGCACTTCCGGGCCGGCTTCGAGGGGGTCGCACGGCACATAGTCTCGACGGATTCGCCTGGCCTCAGCACGTCGAACCTGCACGGTCTTCCGTACAGGTGGTTGCGGCGACCGATCTACCCGCTCGATCGGGACGCGGTGTACGGACCCTAGGTGCCACCGCGAGTACCCCCGGGCAGGATTCACGCAGACCGTCGCAGAACCCACCTCCCCACACCCATTGCTGGAGGCTGGTCGTGGTGAACCCAGTGACCCAGGGAGACCGGCCCTGGTTCAGACACTATGAGCCGGGAGTGCCTCGCACGCTGGATTTCCCGTCGCAACCCATCTACGGCTTCCTCGATCAAAGCGCGCGCAAGTACCCGAACAACCCGGCCTTGATCCAGGTCGGCCCCAAGTTCGACAACCGCATCACCTACCGGCAACTGGACGACCTCTCCGATCGGTTCGCCAAGGCGTTGATCGAACGCGGTTTCCACCGCGGCGACAGGGTGGCGATTATGCTGCCCAACAACCCCCAGTACGTGGTCGCCGCCTACGGCATCTGGAAGGCCGGAGGGATCCTGGTTCAGGTCAACCCGCTGTACAAGGGCCGCGACCTTGCCTTCGTCCTGAAGGACTCCGGGGCGCGGTACGCCGTGGGGATCTCCCGGCTCTACAAGGACCTGCACGAGGTCAGGCCGCACACCGACCTGCAGACCGTGTTCGTCACGAACGTCCACGACTTCTTCCCCGGGAAGTGGCGATTGCTCTATGGGATGCTCAAGGCGAAGAAGGAAGGCGACGTAATGCCCGAGGGGCCCGGCATCGTGCCGTTCCGGGAGGCGCTGCGCGCCCAGCGTCTCGAGCAGAGGCCGGTCATCAGCCCCGATGACGCGGCCGTCCTGCAGTACACAGGAGGGACCACCGGCATCCCCAAGGCCGCCACGCTCACCCACCGCAACCTAGTGTGCAACTGCCTGCAGGCGCGCTCGTGGCTGACCGACCTGAGAGAGGGCGACGAGCGCCTCCTGTCGGTCGTACCGTTCTTCCACGTCTACGGCCTGACGATCTGCATGAACCTGAGCGTGGCCATCGGCGCGACCAACATCATGCTGCTGATGCGGATGTTCGAGGTGAAGACCGTGGTGGAGGCGGTGCCGAAATACCGTCCCACGATCTTTCCCGGTGTGCCGGCGATGTACCTGGCGATCAATCAGCTGCGCGGCGTCGAGAAGTACAACCTGAAGTCCATACGCGCCTGCGTCTCGGGGGCCGCGCCGCTGCCGGTGGAGGTGCAGCGCCGCTTCGAGGAGCTCACCGGCGGCCGGCTGGTGGAGGGGTTTGGGATGTCCGAGGCCTCTCCGCTCACCCACGGCAACCCTGTCTACGGCACGCGCAAGGAAGGCTCCATCGGGATTCCGATTCCCTCAACCGACGCGAAGATCGTTGACACCGAGACCGGGACCCGCGATCTCCCTCCCGGCGAGATCGGCGAGATGGTCGTCCGCGGCCCGCAGGTCATGAAGGGCTACTGGAACAACCCCGGGGAGACCGACCACACGATCCGGAACGGCTGGCTGTACACCGGCGATATCGCCCGCATGGACGACGATGGATACTTCTACATCGAGGACCGCAAGAAGGACATGGTGAACATGGGCGGCCTCAAAGTCTTCCCGCGTGAGATCGAGGAGGTGCTCTACGAGCACCCCAGGGTGAGGGACGTGGCCGTGGCCGGGATCCGGCACCGCCTCCGCGGCGAGATGCTGGTCGCCCACATCGTGCCGAAGGAGGTGGGGGACGCGCGGGCGCTGGCACGCGAACTGCGCGACTTCTGCGCGCAGCGCCTGTCGGCCTACAAGGTGCCCCGGCGGTTTGAGATCGTGAGCGAGATCCCCAAGACGCTGCTCGGCAAGGCGTTGCGAAGGGAAATCCGGGAACGAGAGCAGCTCAGGGGCGAGCTGCCGGAGGAGGAGTAGCGTCTGGGGCCGCCCGGCGCCTGGGACCGCCCGGCCCCTGAGCACGCGCCGCCTGTTCTGCGGCTGCCTTTCCCTCGGCTACCTGTTCCGCACCAGCCGGACCCGCTGCGGCGGCCAGTAGATCAGCGCCGCCTGCCCTACCACTTGTGCTCGGTTGAGGAAGCCGAAGGCTCTGCTGTCTTCGCTGTTGTTGCGGTTGTCCCCCAGGACGAAGAACGAGCCCGCGGGCACTGTCTCCGGCCCGTAATCACCCGACGGGGTGCCATTCACATACATCTCCTCGACCGCGGTGCCGTTGACGTTCAGGTGGCCGCTCTTGATCTCTACCTTGTCGCCCGGGACTGCGACGACCCGCTTGATGTAGTTGCGGCCCGGGTCGCGGGGATAGCGCAGCACGATCACGTCGCCCCTATTGGGTTCGCGGATCCGGTAGACGAGCTTGTTGACCAGCACCCGATCGTGCGGCAACAGGGTGGGTTCCATTGAGTACTGCTCGACCTGGAAGGCCTGGGCCACGCCGACCATCACCAGTTGGGCCAGCACAAACGCGACCACAAGCGTCTTGGCGAAGTCGAGCACACCTCGGCCCGTGCGGCGCCAGTCTACTGGGAGCCGGCCCAGCCATTCTCGGAGCAGTGTGAGCATCCTCAGTACCATGCTTTGTGCGACCGGGTCACCGGGTGTGCCTGATGATGTGGCGGAGGGGGTGGGATTTGAACCCACGAGGCAGGTTTGTAGCCCGCCTACACGCTCTCCAGGCGTGCCGATTCAACCGCTCTCGCACCCCTCCGGAGAACCGATCCCAGTATACCCGGTTTCGCCACGCGTGGCACCGGCCTTGTACCCGGTTTCGCCGCGTGTGGCACCGGCCTAGCGACCCCCCTCCACCGGGGACGCGAACCGGTACCCGAACCCCCGCGCGGTCACTATGATCGTCGGCAGAGCAGGGTCTCGCTCTATCTTGGCGCGCAGCATGTGGACGTATTTCTTGACGTCCTCTGCCGCCGCGGCATCGCGGTCCGGCCAGATCGCAGCCAGGATCTCCTCGGTGGGGAACACCCTGCCCGGCCGGGACGCCAGCAGGCGCAGCAGCTCATACTCTTTGGGCGAGAGAGCCACCGGGCGGCCCCGGACCGTTACCTCCTTGCGTTCGTCGTCCAGGATCACCTCGGCGGTTCGGATCACCCTTGGCGCAGATGCCTGGCAGCGGCGCATCACCGCCTGGATGCGCGCGTCCAGCTCGCGCAGATCAAACGGCTTGGTGATGTAGTCGTCCGCGCCTGACTCCAACCCGGCGACCTTGTCCTGGGCGCTGTCGTGCACGGTCACCATGATCACCGGCACCTGGCTGAACTTCCGTAGCGCCTCCAGCACCCTCCAGCCGTCCATCACCGGCAGGTTGACGTCCAGCAGCACCAGGTCCGGATCCCCGGCGGCGGCGGCTTCGAGCGCCCGGGCACCATCCCCGGCGGATGCCACGTCGTGGCCCTTGGCGCGCAGGTACCGCACCAGGAGGTCCCTGGACCGGGCGTCGTCCTCAACAACCAGGATTCTCATGCCCCGTCTCCTGCCGGCACGGTGAAGGCCGGCAGGGTGAATGTGAACCGCGTGCCGCCTCCTGCCGCGCGTTCGAACCAGACCCGCCCTCCGTGGAGTTCGACGTAGCGCTTCACCACCGCCAGTCCCAGGCCGATGCCGTCAATCTCGCGACGCGCCGGATGCCCTGCCCGCTGGAACGGTTCGAAGACCTCGTGCTCGTGCCCCTTTGGGATGCCTGTTCCGGTGTCGGTCACCTCGAAGACGGCCAGCCCGTTGCGGTTCGCGGCCGTCACGGTGATCTTCCCCTGCTCGGTGTACTTGACGGCATTGTGCAACAGGTTGATCAGAATCTGCCGGAGCATGGTCTCGTCTGCCGCCACGGTCGCCGTGCCGGCGACCTCCACGGTCAATCCCTTCTGGCGCACGAGATGCGCGACGTTCCGGCAGGCCTGCTCGATGACCGCGGCCGCGTCCACGCGGCCGGCCTGGGGTTGGATCCCTCCTGCCTCCAGCGCCGAGTAGCGCAGGATGCCCTCGATCAGGTGCAGGAGGTGGTCACCGGCGGCCAGCAGCGCCTCCAGGTCCTTGCGCTGCGCCAGGGTTATAGGGCCGTCTATCTCCTCCAGCAGCAGTTGCGCATAGGCACGCACCGCGTGCAGCGGGGTCTTCAGTTCGTGGCTCATCGCCGCGGTGAACTCGTCCTTAATCTGGTTGGCCTTCCGGAGCGCTACGTTGACGCGTGCCAGCTCCCGGTCGCGCGTCTCGATCGCGGACGCCATGGTGTTGAGTTCGTCGGCCAGGAGCTGCAGCTCGTCCCCGCCCCCGGCCTCCACGCGCGCGGAGTAATCGCCGCGGCGGATCAGGCGTATCACCGTGTTCATGCGGGCCAGCGGCCCGAGGATCGCGCGCCGCAGGGCGAACGCGGCCGCCACGCCGCCGCCGGCCATCAGCAGGCTGGCCAGGAGAATCCGCTCGGTCTCCGCCCTGATACGGCTGTGCACGTCTGCCAGGGGAAACCCAATGCGCACGTAGGTCTGCCGTTCGAGCGGGTAGTCGGGGACCGCCCTGAAGATATCGAGGTACGCCGTGCCGCCTCGGGTCCGGCGCTCCTCCACGGCGAACGGCCGCACGAGCGGGCCGGTGGGGACCGCCAGCGCGTAGCGGCCGTCGGTGAAGCGCACCTCGCCGTCCCGGATGATCTGCGCGTAGAGGACCGTTCCTGCCACGAGCCGTCGTGTGAGCCTGCTGGAAGTGGGCGCCTCCGAAAGGCCCTCGGGCGTGGGAAGGAACCGGGAGGCGTCGCGAGCCAGTTCCTCGGCGACGCCCTTCGCCCGGAGTCGCACCTGCTCCAGCAGGGCTCTTTGCAGCCGGTAGGCGGCCAGCGTTCCGAAAGTGGCGGCGAAGAGCACCGACAGTCCCACGAACGCCAGGACGAACTTGCCACCGAGGCTGAGCCTGGTCACGCCCCCAGTATATTACGTCGCGGCCGTTCCCTCTCTAGCGGTCTGCAGCGATCTGGATGATCTTCCTGGCCGAATCGAGCATCCTGAGCACGGCCTCCATTGTCTGCGACGCCTGGTCCGATGCGTGATGGATATCCACGGTGCCGTCCTGGAAGGATCCCTGCGGACGATTCGCGATCGCGCGCAGTGCCTCGGCGGCCTGCCTGATCGCCCGGCTCACCAGGTCGGCGGCCTGCTCCTCGGGGCGCATGCCGCGGGTTCCCAGCACGCCGGTCGGGCCGACCACGGCTGCGATCTCGGCCGTGGCGGACGCCGGTGCCGGCTGCGGAGTGACGCCTGTGCCGGTTCCTGCCTGGGCCACCAGTTCGGCATGCTTGCGCGCGCTGGCTTCAATCTGTCGCTGCACCGCGGCGATCCACTGCACCTCGGCCGCCTCGCGGATGACGCGGGCCTCGATCAGCAGCGGCCTTACACCCTTGTAGACGTCACCGTTGCCTGCCTGCGCCAGGCGCTGGAAGAGGGGATCCGCGGAGCCCGCCAGCAGGTTGATCGTCTCCTGGATGTAGCGCTGCTGCGCGTCGGCGTCCAGCGCGGTGACCGCCAGCTTGGCCTGCGCTGCCGCGCGGTCAATCTCGGTCAGGGCGGAGGCCAACGCGGTCTTGTCAACTACCAAGACCGGGAGGGGCTCCTCCACGGCCTCGGCCTGCTCAGATGCCTGGGCGATTTGGTCCGGCTGCGCCGAGGGCTGATTCTGCGCCACCAGGGTCTTCTGTGGGACCGCCGCCGGGTCGGTCGCGGGCGGCGCCACGGCCTCCTCCTCGGTGGGTGTGCTGACGAACTTCACCGGAAGCTGGGTAACTCCGGTCAGGGCCAGCCCGGCCGTTGTTAGGATCGCTATGGGAATCAACGCCAGCAACGTTCTCTTGACAATCGCGCCGAACATGCCAACACCTCCGAATGGTGCGGTTCTGCTCTGACGCCAGTTTGTCATCGGAGTTCGGACGAGGCCATGCCAGCGGGGTTCCTGCTGGGTTGAAATCCGGTCAAGGCCGGCCGGGCAGTCGCGTCGCCGTGCTGATCCTGAATCCGCGGGTGAGGCATGGCCGGCGGATGTCCTCTGGACCGGTGCGAAGGGGAATCAAGTAGTAGCAGCGTGAAGGCCCTCCGGCCCGCGCGACGAAGCATCGTCCTGAGATGCGGGCCTGGTCGTCGCAGCGGGAGGCTTCACGAAGGATGCGGAGGCAGACTGCAAGATTCCGGCCATGGGCGGTGAACCGTGAAAGGCGAGCGGACGAGGGGGGCATGGGCGGCCTGAGGCCAACAAGTTCTTCCACATGGCCCTGGCGCCAGGGAGTTGAGCGATGGCGAAGATCACCTTGAACAGGGAGAGGATCGCCGCCTTCTGTCGAGAGCATCATGTCCGACGGATGGAGAGGGAGCTATCATTCGTCTTCGGGGGGCGCAAGATCGATCTGCGCACCCCTGAGGATCTCAGCCGGTATTTCCGGGAGGATGTCCTCAAAGAAGCGCAGGTGCAGTATGCGGAAGGATGAGCGACCGGATGCTGGTCCCCACCACCGGCCTGAGCCAGTGCCAAGGAGGATCGCAGGCGTGAGGAAGTTCAGGCGCGCGCGGCCGCCGTTCGAGAAGATTTGCCAGTCCTTGCGAGAACATCTTCCGGTGCTCCAGGCGCGATACGGGGTCCGGTCGCTTGGCCTGTTCGGTTCCTACGTCCGGGGCGAACAGGAGGCGGGAAGTGACCTCGACATTCTCGTCGAGTACGAGTCCCCTCCCACGTTCTTCGAATTCATTGATCTGGAGGATCACCTGCGTGAACTCGTGGGGGTCAAGGTCGATCTCGTAATGAAGAGCGCACTGAAGCCCCGCATTGGGGAGCGCATCCTTTCCGAACTGGAGCCGGTATGAAGCCCGTTCGCTCGGTTGCGGACTACTTGCGGGACATCCTAGTGTCCTGAGTCAGAGATCTGTTGTATAATCTTCCTATGTGGGATACTCTCCAGGGCGATGGCGAATCTATCCCCTGGAGGAGTCCCATGCCCCGCGGCCGTCCGATTCCGCCCTTGACCCTGAGCCCGGAGGAACAGGAAACGTTGGAGCGCTGGGCGCGGCGCCCGACAAGTGCACAAGCCTTGGCGCAACGAGCCCGCATCGTGTTGGCCTGCGCGGCCGGCAAGCCGAACACCGTGGTGGCGAGCACGTATCGGGTCAGTCAGCCCACGGTGGGGAAATGGCGCGCGCGCTTTCTGACGCGCCGCCTCGACGGTCTGCTTGATGAACCCCGGCCTGGTGCCCCGCGGCGGATCACTGACGCCCACGTGGAACGGGTGCTCACCCTGACGCTGGAGTCGCAGCCGCGAGACGCGACCCACTGGAGTACCCGGGCGATGGCCGCCGCCTGTGGGCTGAGTCAGAGTGCGGTCAGTCGCATCTGGCGGGCGTTCGCCCTGCAGCCACATCGCACCGAAGTGTTCCAGCTGTCCAAAGATCCGCTGTTCATCGAGAAGGTCCGCGACATCGTCGGTCTCTATCTGTGTCCGCCGGATCGGGCGCTGGTCTTGTGCGTGGATGAGAAGGCGCAGATTCAAGCCCTGGATCGCACCCAACCTTTGCTGCCGTTGCGTCCGGGACAGGTGGAGCGTCGCACGCACGACTATCGACGGCACGGCACCACGTCGCTGTTTGCTGCATTGGACCTCGCGACGGGCACGGTGCTGGGCGAATGCCACCGCCGTTATCGTAGTGTCGAGTTCCGCAAGTTCCTGGCGACGATCGATGCCGCGGTCCCACCCGCGCTGGACGTGCATCTCATTCTCGACAACTACAGTACGCATAAGACGCCCCTAATCCGCCGCTGGTTTGCCAAACGCCCCCGCTACCATCTACACTTCACACCGACGGGAGCCTCGTGGCTCAACCTCGTCGAGCGCTGGTTTGCGGCGCTGACCGAGAAGCAGATCCGCCGCGGGGTCCATCGGAGCACCCGGGAGCTCGAAGCCGCGATCAAGACCTATCTCGCCAAATACAATGATCAGCCGAAGCCGTTCGTCTGGACGAAGACGGCGGATGAGATCCTGGCGACCATTGCACGATTTTGTCATCGAATCTCTGACTCAGGACACTAGTTCTGCGCACCATTAGGCCTCCCGGCAACAAGCAGAGGGGTTAGTTCGTACGCTCGCAGGATCTACGTCCGAACCTAGCCCGAGATGTCCGGAGCTTCCATCGCGAGGAACTGGGGCGTCTCATCGGCAAGCGGACCACGCCAGTTGAAAGCCGTACAGAAGACTCTGAGAAAGACCGGGAACGATTCGCACTGGCTCCTTACGTGAAGACGTCCTTGAGGCTCAGGGCTTCATTCCACGGGCGGAGATTTCGTGCCCGCGTGCGGTCGGATGGCGCCATCCGGCTGAGCCGAAAGCTATACCGAAGCCCATCGGCGTCGGCACACCGGATCGCGAAACGGCCGACGAATGGTTGGACCTTTTGGCAATTCGAGCGGGCGCCTGGACAGTGGGTCCCCCTCGACGAGCTGCGGGGGTAGGTAAGGCTGACCCCCGGGTAGCTGACAGCGTTCTGGCGGGTCTGCATGAAGGAGTTGCCATCAGATGATCCGCGATTGGATCGTTCCTCCGTTCTCCAGTGGCAAGCGCGAGAGTTTGGCCGCGGCGGGTGGCGGGCCTGGGCTCGATGGGATGCAAATTCCTCGGCCGCGTGACGGACCGCGACCGGAGCAACGTGCGTTCTTCCGCGCTCTTCAAGCGGCATCGGGAAAACCGGTCCGCTTGGTCCGACTCGTCTGCTTGCCGGATTCGTGTGGTTACGGGGGTGGCGACTAGTCCCATGACGATGCGTCATGATCCGGACCTGGAGAGACTTGCGAAGCCGATCCGCAAGAGGAACGCCACTGAGGAGGAAATCTGCCGCATCGTCGGGCGTCCAGCACAGATCGAGCACATCGGTGAGCACATTGCCAGCAAGATCTTTGACATAACGCTGGCAAGGTCGGCGGCGCAAGAGGGGATCGATGGGGTATTCGCCAGCGGGCCGCTCGAAGGCGCAAGCGTCAACATCAAGTGGTACGCAAAGGACGAGGGGCTGATAGACCTCAGTATGGGAGTCGTTCCCGACTACTACCTCGTTCTGGCAGGGCCACGGGCAGGTGCAAAGCCATCGAGGGGAGGTACGCGCCCCTGGCTCATACGCTCTGTCTACCTGCTTGAGGGGCCGAGCCTCCACAAAGCTTTGGAGGCTCGAGGGATCAAGGTGGGCATAGCGACCAGCGTGCTGAGGGTCCTATGGTGGGATACTGAGATCTTCCCTGAGCCGCGCGGCACCCTCCTGCCACCTTCCGCCAAGCAGCGCCGTCTACTTGCCCTCTTTGGTTGACATCAGCCTCCGTCACAAACGAGGCGGCAGCGTCGCGCGTCGAATGGTTGGTCGCCTGCAGAGATACGGGAGGTGCGGACCACTTTTGGGCAGGCCGACGCTTGTCCCCGTGCCTCCCGTAGGATAGAATGTACATGAAATGCGTACACGTGTACATAAAAAGCGTACACCCGGACAGCCCCCGCGCCTGCCCTCACCGCGCCCGCTTGACGCGCTGGCCTCCAAGCCGGCGGTTCGACTGCTCCGCTACCTGGTAACCCATCCCTCCGCGATCACCGGTCGCCAGCTCGCCAGCGCCGCGGGGGTCCACCACTCTGTCGCACGTCAGGTCTTGGAACGGCTGACCCAAGAGGGTGTGCTCGAGCGACGCCGCGCCGGGAGGGCGTATCTCTACTCCCTGAACCGCGACCGCTACGTCGTTACCGAGATTCTGGAGCCGGCCTTCCGCAGCGAGGCGCGATGGTTTGAGCGACTCGGTGAAGAGATCCTAGCAGCTCTCCGATCGTCAGCGGAGTCCGTCGTCCTGTACGGCAGTTGGGTCCGCGAGGCGGCAACGCCGCGTAGCGATGTTGACCTTATGCTGGTGGTGACAGATGAGGCCGCACGCGAGACCGTTGGGGGGTGCGTCGACGAACTTCGCGGGCGCCTCGGCGAGCGGTTCGGCCGATTCATCTCAATGATGGTGATGACGGCCGAAGAGGTACGGGCGAAGCTAGGGGCCGGCGACCAACTGGTGCGGTCGATCGTGAGCGAAGGGCGGGTGCTGGCCGGACGCAGCCTTGCGGAGATCGCCGTCGGTGGCTAAGCGCGAAGCGTCCGGTCGATCAGCCCGGCGCACATGGACCAGGTCAGGCTAATTCGCCAGTTGTTTCCCGGGGACGATGAAGCCAAGAAGGCATCAAGTCACCTGGCGGCGCTGCTTGATCGCAAGAATACGGTGGAGTACGAAGGGCGCCTGTGTCGGGTGCATGACGCGGAAGCCGCGATCAAGCACGCAGAGCGACTGGTGGCATGGGCACGTAGAATCTGACCTCACACTTGTTATCGCGGCCCTGACAGCCTCCCTCTTACGTTGAGCGCTTCATCTCTGCGCCGTATCCTGCCCGGCTATCCGCCACCGCCAGCCGGAGCTCAGGCGCCGCATCGGCGGCGCCGATCGCTTCGAGCAGGAGCTGCGCGTCCGCGCGCGGGAGTTCGAGCGAAGAGGTCTGCAGGGCTGTGCCCCACTTCTCGTCCTTGCGCCGCAAGAAGGCAAGCCGGGGGATGAATGGCTTGAAGTCGATGGGCGTCGCAGGACGGGCGATGACCTCGAAGTCAATCCGGTACGGATACTGGCGGTCTGTCCAGGTGTCCTCCGACGACCGATACACGGGTGTGGTGACGATCGCCGCCGCGCCGAGCCTGTGCGCGCCCTTGATGTAGAAGACCAAGAGGTCGCCGGGCTTGATCTGGTTGATGCGTCCGTAGTTCTCATCGCCCCACCGCCCGCGGCCCAGGCACGCGAAGTAGTTGTCCATTGAGGTCACCAGCAGCCACTTCCGGCCCGTGCCTGCGGCGAAGTGTTCCAGCACCGTCCGCCGGACGAGTTCGCGGGCGCGGCGGAACTCCGGCGAGTGGCGCATCTGCCGCCACAGGTGCTCGCGGGCGTGTTGATTAGCGCGGTACGCGTCGGCGATCTCCTTCGTCAGGGGCAGCACGCCCGGTGACTGCCAGAGGCTCCGAAAGAACCCGTCCAGGTCCCGGGCCAGCGGCTCCTGGAGGCTGCCGGTGAGGGCTACGTTGATCTCGACGTTCCTGGTCAGGGCGGGGCCGGTGAGGTTCGAGGAGCCGACGACGGCGATGAAGTCTGAGCCGGCGGTGCCCAGGTAGAGCTTGGGGTGGAAGACGCCCTCCGCGGCGTCCTCCGGGGCGTAGTAGAGCCTGCACTCCCGGTCCGGTGGGGTGTGCAGGGATTCCAGCGCCTCGACCTGGGTCAGCCCGAAGTCGGTCCCTGCGATCACCTGCAACCGGCGGACGGGTCGCCGCAGCAGGCGCAGTTCGTCCACGCCGCTCTGGCGGACAAAGGCAGATGCGATCCTTACGCTCTCTGAGCCGCCGAGCAGCGTCTCGAGCGCGGACCGGGTGGCCCCGGCGGTGGGTAGAACCTGAAGGTTCGCCGGCATCGTTGATTGCCTGCCCGCCGGAGACATTCGGCCTGGGGGGATCCATTCCCCCTACGCCGCAGGCCGCGGATGACCACTTGCCTTGACCGTCCGGCATACGGCCGGTACCCTGTAGTCGCAGTTGTTTAGACACGACTAAGTCCAGGACGCCACTCTGCATGCAGCGTTCCGACAAGGTCACCGTTGAGGCCGCCGGGGACGTGCTTGCCGGCCGAAGCGGGCGGCGAGGTCTGGCCCGACTCCTGCCGTTTCTCGGCCCGGCGTTCGTCGCCTCGGTCGCCTACGTGGATCCCGGCAATTTCGCCACCAACATCCAGGCGGGCGCGAAGTTCGGTTTCCTGCTGCTCTGGGTCGTGCTGGCCAGCAACCTGATGGCCATGCTGGTGCAGGCGCTTGCGGCAAAACTGGGCATAGCCACAGGCCGCAACCTGGCCGAGCTGTGCCGCGAGCAGTTTCCGCGGCCGGTCGTCTGGATCATGTGGGTCCTGATGGAGGTTGTGGCCATGGCCACCGATCTGGCCGAGTTCGTCGGCGCCGCCGTGGGGTTCTACCTGCTGTTCGGCCTGCCGCTGTTCGCGGCGGGCCTGCTGACCGGCGCGGTCACGTTCCTCATCCTCGCGCTGGAGCGCCGGGGATTCCGCCCCCTGGAGGTAGTGATAACCGCGTTCGTCGGCATTATCGCCGTCTGCTACCTGATCGAGCTGGGGCTCGAGCGGCCCGCGCTGTCCGATGTGTTTGGGGGGCTGCTGCGGCCGCGCTTCGCGGGCGCCGAGAGTGTGCTGCTCGCGACCGGCATTCTGGGAGCCACGGTGATGCCGCACGTCGTGTTCCTGCACTCGTCGCTGACGCAGCACCGGATCGTGGCCCGGACCGCCCGGCAGGCACGACGTCTGTTCCGGTTTGAGATCGCGGACGTCGTCATTGCCATGGGCATCGCAGGGCTGGTCAACGCCGCGATGCTGATCATGGCGGCCACCACCTTCTTCGCACATGGGCTGACCGATGTGGGGACCCTCGAGGAGGCCCACCGCACGCTCATCCCGCTGCTCGGCGGACTGAGCAGCACGGTGTTCGCGGTCTCGCTGCTGGCATCGGGCCTCTCATCGTCGGTGGTGGGCACCATGTCGGGTCAGGTGATAATGCAGGGCTTCCTGCACCGACGCATCCCGGTGTGGGTCCGGCGGCTGGTGACGATGCTGCCCGCCCTCGTCGTGCTTGGGCTGGGGCTGGATCCCACGCGCAGTCTTGTCATCAGTCAGGTAGTGCTCAGTTTCGGGCTGCCGTTTGCCCTTGTCCCGCTGGTCCTGTTCACGCGGCGGCGGGACCTGATGGGACCGCTGGCGAACCATCCAATCACGACGGCGGCCACGGTTCTGGTTACGGCGCTCATCGTCTCCCTCAACCTGTTCCTGATCTACCAGGTATTCGCCGGAGGATGATGCGGTTGTGTTCGATCACCTGCTGATACCGCTTGACGGCTCACGGCTCGCCGAGAGCGTGCTTCCTGCCGCCGGGGCGGTCGCGCGCCGGTTCGGGTCTGGCGTCACCCTGCTGCACGTGGTCGAACGGACGCCGCCCGACGAGGTGCATGGTGAGCCGCATCTGACCACGGTCGCAGAGGCAGAGGCTTACCTGACGGAGGTGGCGTCCCGGGAGTTCCCGTCCGTGGCCGTGACCATGCACGTGCACGGTCCGGACGAGACCGGCGTCGCCGAGAGCATCGCCCGCCACGCCGATGAGCTGCGCGCCGCGCTGATCGTGCTGTGCACCCACGGTCAGGGCGGCGCCCGGGAGCTGATCTACGGCAGCGTCGCCCAACAGGTTCTCAGCCACGGCAGCGCCCCGGTCCTGCTGATCCGACCCGGCCCAGGGGCCCAGGTCTTCGCATGCAGCAGGGTTCTGGTCCCCCTTGATGGTAGTGTTCCATCCGAGGCCTCCTTGCCGCTGGCCGAGGCGCTGGCCCACGCGTTTGGCGGCCGCCTCCACCTGTTGACCGTGGTGCCCACAGTGGCAACGGTCTCCTCTGCCCGCGCGCCCGCTGCGCTGTTCCTTCCAATCGCGACTGCGGTCGCCCTGGATCTCGAGGAGCAGGAGACGCTGCTCTACCTCGATGGGCTGGCCGCTCGACTGCGGCAGGACACCCTGACCGCGGAGGTGGAGGTAGGGCGCGGTGATCCGGCCTGGGAAGTTGCCGCCGCCGCCGAGCGGTTGGACGCGGACCTTGTGGTCATGGCCACCCACGGCCGGTCCGGGATGAGCGCGGTGTGGGCGGGCAGCGTGGCGATCCGGATCATGGCGAGGTGCCGCAGGCCGATGCTGTTGGTAAGGGCGCCGGGAGCGCCGGACGGCCTCTGATGCACGCGCGGCCGGCCGATGCCTGGATGCGTGGCAGGGAGGTGGCGGAGGAGGTGGGATTCGAACCCACGAGGCAGTTTCCCGCCCAACGGTTTTCGAGACCGTCCGGGTACCGGGCTCCCGAACTCCTCCAAAACCTAATGTTATCAGGCCGGCGGTAGCGTGAACAAGGGCAGCTCAAGCAGGTCCGGCAGCGCCTCGATGTAGTAATCGGCCCACACCGACGGCTCGTGGTGAACAGCCACGGTGATCATCCCCACCGCGTGCGCTCCGTCAATCTCGCGGCTATCGTGGCCTACGAACACCGCCTCATCCGGCGCGAGGCCTGCCTGCCGCAGCGCTTCCATGTAGATCGCGGGATCCGGCTTCTGTACACGCACGACCCTGGAGCAGGCGACCGCGTCAACCAGGTCGGCGACCCCGGCCTGGGCCAACCACTGCATCTTCCACTCCAGCGGATAGATGGTGTCGGTAATGATCCCGACGACGAGGCCGCGCTTCTTCAGGGCGGCAAGGGTGTCTCGAGCTCCGGGCAGGCCGTGAACCTGGTGCGTTTGCTCCATGATTAGCCGGGTGAGCTCCCTGCGCTCTTGTGGGTTGGTCACGCCGCGCACGCGCAGGAACTCGTCCCAGTAGTCGCCCGCGTTGATCTGGCCGGTTGATGCCCTTGCCTGCGTGGCCCGCAGGCGGACGCGTTCGGACTCTGTGGGCTCGCGGTCGTAGCCCCTCTCCGCGAGAAGCCGGACCGCGTATTTGCCCGTGGGCACCTTGCGGTCGTAGAGAACGCCTGCAGCGTCAAAGAACACGCCCCGGATCATGGTTCCCTCACGATCCCCTGCCTGCCCCTGCCCGCGATCGGTCCTGTCACGACCGCGATGATCTCCCGTAGGTCGCGAATAACAACGTCAGGGGCCGGTTCCTCCATATCGCCGTCGGACTTGTCCGTGAGGAACGACCGGATCTGGATGGCCAGCCCGTACCCGGCCCCCTGGGCACCTGCCACGTCGCGGGAGACGGTATCGCCAACGTAGGCGCAGGCCTCCGGTGGCAGCCCCATCCGAGATGCCGCCTCATGGAAGATGCGCGGGTGCGGCTTGCGGTAGCCGAACCCCGAGCTGGTGACGACCGGGTCGAAGAAGCGGGCTATGCCGTACGACGCCAGCTTCCGCGGCACCAGCCCCAGACTCAGGATGTTCGAAATGACCGCCAGGCGGAAGCCGCGTTGCTGCAGTTCGGCAAGCACGGCGGGCGCCTCCGGCCTGAGCTCCCGCCCGTAGAAATTGTCCTCGTAGTAGAGGGTCAGATCTTCTGCCTCGGCACTCAGCCGGTCCCGGGGCAACCCGTTGTCGGGAAAGACGTACTCGGTCCACACGCGATCCGGCGGCAACTCCCGCTGGTACTGCTCCCGCCAGCGCTGGTAGGCCGCCATGCCGGACAGCACTGCGGCGCGCAGGTCTTCCACCGACAGGCCGGGGTCAAGCCCCCGGCCCGCCAGCATCTCAAGCAGGCCGCCGGCAGCGGTCAGGCGGGTGGCGTCATCGTAGTAGATCTCCTCCAGCGTGCCACCCAGGTCGAAGACGACGGCCTTGATCACTATCTTCTCCGTTGGTTCGCGACCCAGAAGTCCAGGATCCTGGCGCCGTGCTCGTAGGCGTACATGGGGTCAATGGTCCAGGCCTTGGTCTTCAGCACGGCCATGGGCACAGCCCCGCGGGGGAACTCCAGCATGCCCGTGCGCACGGGGTAGTCTCCGGGCACGAAGAACGGCTCATAGCCCTTTCCGCCCCGGCTGTCGCCCATCAGCCACCGGATCATGAGCTTGGCGGCGTTGGGGTGGGGCGCCTGGTCAATGATGCCCAGGTAGGTCTGGTAGAAGACCGCGCCGACGGGCTTGACGTCCAGCGCGGGCTCGAAGACGAACCTCCCGGCCATCACGTCGCGGTACTTCGCGTAGTCAACCGTGGCCAGGGGCGGGTCCTTCTGTCCCCTCGTGCCCACGGCCCTGGTCGCGTCGCCGTCGCTGCCGGCAAAGACCGGATCGTTCTTGAGGAAGTCCTTTATCCACTGGAAGGCGGCGTTCGGGCAGTCCTTGTCGAGCGTGATCTCCTTGCCGAACGCTTCCTTGTAGGAGCTCGCGAAGTGATCGGCATGCTTGACGAAGGTGGCCATCATGCTCAGGTTTTCGCCGGACTCGAAGATGTCCTTGATCTGCACCTTGCCCTTCCACTGGGGCCTGGTCAGGTCCCACCAGCTCTTGATCGGAGGCGTCTTGTACACCTCCGAGTTGTAGATGATCACCCGCGTGCCCAGGCGCTGCACGAGCAGCGGCTCACGGAACTCCTTTGGGATCAGCCCCACCAGCTCGCTTGGGACGAAGTTCCAGAGCATCCGTCTCGGGACCATTTCGAAGATAACCGTGGGCGGATCTCCGGCGAAGAACACGTCGCCGGTTCGGACGCGCGCGCGGGCTTCCTCTTTGACCTTGCTGATCACGTCTACGGTGCCCATGTCAAAGGCCTCGACCTTGATGCCGGGATAGGCGGCCTCGAAGCTCTTGGCGGCCGCCGGAATGCGCGAGGACGACGAGTAGACGACGACCTTACCTTCCTTCTTGGCCGCCGCCTCAATCGCTGCCCAGTCGTGCGTCGCCGGCGAGTGTGGGCCCAGTTGGGCATCCTTCAGCCACTTCTGCTGGGCCTCGGACATCGCGGGCGCGCCCAGGGATGGCGTGGCCCCCGCTAGCGCAACGACGAGGACGCCGATGGTCAGAGCGCACGTCAGGGAAAGGACCTGCCTGATCATTGGGTGACCTCCTTCTTTCCGATTTTGCGGATCAACCACTGACCTGCCAGACTCAGGGCGACGAGGATTATCACGATGCCGTTGGCAAACTGGGTGAAGCCCTGCTCATTGTAGCGGAAGATCAGGCTGGGCAGCACCCGGGTGGACGGCGTCACCAGCAGAATGATGAGCGATAGGTCGCGGATGGTGCTGATGAACGTCAGCAGGAACCCTGCCACGAACCCGCTCAGGGTCAGGGGAACGATGATGCGCCGGAACCGCGCGGTCCAGGAGGCGCCGGCCACGACCGCGGCCTCCTCGAGCTCCTGGCCCACCTGGAGCATGGAAGAGACCCCTGTCCGCGACGAGAAGGGCAGGTTCTTGGCGACGCAGACCAGCACCAGCAGCGCAAAGGTGCCGTAGAGCGCCGGGATCGGACCGAGCGGCGATGCGAACATCGCTATGTAGACCGCCCCGAAGGCGATGCTGGGAACGAGATATGGCAGGAACGCTATCTGCTCCAGCGCGCGCGACAGCCGCGTCCCGCGTCCTTTCACGATGGCGTACCCCAGGAGCAGGCCTAGCAGGCCCACCAATACCGCGGTGATCACTGACAGCGCGATGCTGTTCTTCGCGGCTCCAAGCACGAGCCAGCTTCGCAGCAGGCCTGCTTCCCCCTCTGCGTAGCGGCGGTCTCCGCCCTGGGAGACCCAGTAGTGCAGCGATAGATTGCCCAGACTGTAGTTGTTCTCCTCGAGCATGAGCGACTGCCAGGCCAGGAGCAGGAGGGGAACCAGCACGCAGACCAGGACGAACGCCGACACCAGGATCAACAACGGGTACCGCCAGCCGCGAAGCGGCGTCAGGCGCACGCGCAGGCCCCTGCCTGAGATCGTGACGAAGCTCTTGCGCGTGCCGATGAGGCGCTGGTTGCCATAGATCGTCAGCGCGGACAGCGCCACCAGCACCACGGCCAGGATGTAGGCGGACGCCTTGAAGCCCATCCTGAGGTTGTTGTAGAGGGTGGTGGCCAGCGTATAGTATCCCACCGGCCTGCCAAGGAAGATAGGCGTGCCGAACGTCCCCAGTGACCGTGAGAAGGTCAGGATGAAGGCCGAGAGGATCGCGGGAAGGACCAGGGGGAGCGTGATCTTCTTTAGGATCTTCCATCGGTTCGCTCCGAGGATCTCCCCTGACTCCTCGAGATGGCTGTCAACCGAGGCGAGCGCGCCCGACACCAGGATGAAGGTGAAGGCGTAGTAGTGCAGTCCCATGGCGATGACGATGGGGACCGGTCCGTAGGCCAGCCAGTTTGGGGTAGCGACGCCGGTAAGGTACTCGAACAGGCCGCCTGCTCCGCCCAGCCGCGAGTTCCTGAAGAAGACCAGCCAGGCCAGCGCTATGGTCCACGAGGGCAGGATGAAGGGGATCGTGATAAGGCCGCTGAGCAGTCGGCGCCCCGGCAGATCAGTGCGGGTCAGGAGCCAGGCGAGCGGGCACCCGATCAGCAGGGCCATGAGGGTCGCGCCCGCAGACGTGACGACCGTGTTGAGAAACGGCCTGTAGACCAGCTCGTTGCTCACGGCACCCAGGAATGTGCGCTTCCAGTGGAACAGGGTGAACGCGCCTTCCTCGAACCCCCTGGCCACCCGCGCGTCCTCGGGGTGCCACGTGACTGTCGCCCACGCGATCCGCAGGAGTGGAACCCCCACCAGGTAGATGAGCACGGCGCAGAGGCCGAGCGATAGCAGGATCCTGGGCGTCGTTATCGCACGCCAGAGGCGCCGCAGGTGCGGATGCAGCGCGGACGACCAGGGCGGATTCAGCGCGGCCATTACTGCGCCGGACCTCCGCGACCATCGGGCAACAGACGCGATGTGGCCGGATCGTAGAGGTTGAACGTGGCCGGGACAAACGAGAGCCACACCTTGCGGTCCATCTCGATCGTCACCGGCCGCGTCTCGCGGACGGTGAACATCAAATCACCCCGGCGGACGTTGACAATCTGTTCCGCTCCAGCGGGCAGGACCGAGTACGTCTCGAACTCCACCGCGCCTTGCTGGGGCTCCAGGTAGAGCATGATGCTCTCAGGCCGGATGCCGGCGATGACGCGCTCCAGGGCAGGCGGACTGGGGTAGCACAGGGTGAACGCGCCGAAGTCCAGGACGGCTGCCTCTCCCCCTCCGCGCACCGTCGCCGGAAGCAGGTTCATCTTTGGGGTCCCGATGAAGTCCGCCACGAACACGGTGGCCGGCCTGCGGTACACGACGTCGGGCGGCGCCAGCTGCTCCAAGACCCCTTCCTTCAGGACAGCCACATGGGTCGAGAGCGTCAGCGCCTCGAGCTGGTCGTGGGTGACATACACGACCGTGGCGCCGGTATCCCGGTGGAGACGCTTGAGCTCGGAGCGCATGTCCATTCGCAGCCGCGCATCCAGGTTCGAGAGGGGCTCGTCCAGCAGGAAGATGCCAGGCCGGGGCGCCAGCATCCTGGCCAGGGCCACGCGCTGCTGCTGCCCCCCGCTCATCTCTTGTGGGTAGCGGCCTTCCATCCCGGCCAGTTGCAGGTCGGACAGGGCCCGGGCGACCCGGCGGCTGATATCTTGGGCCGGTAGCCGGGCCAGCTCCAGCCCGAACGCCACGTTCTCAAAGACGGTCATGTGGGGCCAGAGCGCGTAACTCTGGAAGACCAGACCCAGGCCCCGGCGCGACGGTGGCACGTGGATGCCTTGCTGGTGCGAGAAGATGGGGCGGCCGTCTATCAGTATCTCCCCGCAGTCGGGATCCTCGAGGCCGGCCACCATGCGCAATACCGTGGTCTTCCCGCAGCCGGAGGGGCCCAGTACCGTGAGGAAGCTCCCTGGTTCGATAACGAGGCTGAGGTCGTTGACGGCAACTACCTTACCGAAGCGCTTGCTCACGTTGCGCAGTTCGATCCGGCGCATCTCTGTCACTCCAGGGCCTGTATTGTCCCACCCTTTCCCAGCATGTCGAGGCCGTACGCGGCACGCAGCTCTTGAAGCAGGTTGATGCTGTCCAGACTTTGCTTGGGGCGGGCCACGGCCACGGCCAGAATCAGGGCGTTCAGGATTGTCATCGGCACGGTCATAGAATGGAACGTTGAGACCGGCCCCCGCCGGGCGGCCAGCACGACGTCGGCCTTGCGCTTGAAGGCCAGCCCCAGGGTATCGGTCAGGAACACGGTGCGGCAGCCCAGCGATCGGGCGTGGGTGAGCACGGCCACGAGTTCCGGGGTGGCCCGCAGGAAGCCCGCGGCCAGCACCGCGTCGCCCCGCTGAAGCAGCAGAAGTTCCTCCAGTACGTCCCGGCCCGAACTGGTCAGGCCGCGGACAGGCACGCCGAACCGCTGGAGGCGGATCTTGGCAAGGTCGGCGAGTATGCGCGAGGGGCCCATGCCGAACACGAAGACCCTGCGCGCCTTCAAGAGAATCTTCGCCGCGCGGTCGAAGTCGGCCGGGCGCACGCCGAGGAGCATCTCCGTCAGGTACTGCACTTCCATCTCGGCAACCTTGGTGAGGAGGTGCCTCTGGTCGCCCTTCAGGTCGTCCAGCTTGCGCCGGAGGCGGGCCGCCGGGCTCGCCTTCTGGCGGAACAACTCTTGAAGAACGCGGCGCAGTTCGGGATAGCCGTTGTAGCCCACGGCCCTGGCAAACCGTACCACCGTGGCCTCGCTGACGTTGAAGCGCTCGGCCATGGCCGCGGCGGAGAGGAACGCCGCCTCGTCGTAGTTGTCCAGGAGGTAGGAGGCGATGCGCTGCTGGCTCTTGGTGAGCCCGGGGAATCGGTCTTCCAGCCGCTGCCGGAACCCCTCGAGCGACTCCACGCGCACCCCTCCATGCAAGATAGTCCTACAAGATGAAGGGGATTGCAAGAGCTCTTTCAGGCGAGCCTGCGGGTGCCCGGTCTACCTGCCGGTCACGGCATCAGCGGCGCCGCCGGCGGCCGGGCTCCTGCTCGTCCGCTTCCCACGGCCGGTACCCGGTCTCGTACATCGCCTTTGAGACCATGTGCGCCCCCACCGGAGCGGTGAGCAGCACGAAGAGCAGCGTGACGATCTCCCTTCCGTCGGTCCCGTGCGCCAGGATCGCCGAGCTCAGCACCAGCGCCAGCCCCAGCGTGGTCGCCTTCGTGGCCGCGTGCAGGCGAGCGTAGGCGTCTGTGAAACGGTGCAGCCCCAGCGCGGCGATCAGCGAGAGACTCGATCCCGCCAGCAGCAGCACGGCGATCGCGGTATCACGCAATGGGAGGCCTCCCCCGCACGTAGCGCGCCGCGGCAACGGTCCCGATGAAGCCCAGGATGGCCACCACGGCGGCCACGTCCGCGTAGAGCCGCGTCCCGGCTCGCATTCCCAGCACGGTTACCAGGATGATCAGGATCGTGGCGATCGTGTCGCCGGCCACCACGCGGTCGCCCAGGTGCGGGCCCCGTACCATGCGCAGCAGGCACAGCGCCATCGCGACCACGAGCATGGCGAGCGCGATCGTGACGGCCGTCATTCAAGCAACCCCCGAATCGGTCTCTCCAGCGTGCGCTTGATCTCGTCCACCGTGGCCGCCGGGTCGTCCATGGCCAGCACGTGAACGAGCAGATGGGATCGGTCCCCGGCAACGTCCACGGTCATCGTGCCCGGTATGAGCGTGATCGAGTGCGCCAGCATTGTAATGCCCGCGTCGGTCTTGAGGTCCAGCGGCACCTGCACGATGCCGGAGCGGATCCGCAGACGCGGCCGCAGCACAACCAATCCGGCGACCGCGAGGTTGGCGACGAAGTTCTGGTAGATGAACGTCGCCAACCAGATGAGCCCCGACCTGATCCGTCGAAACGGCGCCATCTCCCGGTTCCTCATCGCAGGCGCTTCCACGGCGCTCCTACTTCTTCAACACCGTGCCGACGTACCTGGCCGGTTGGGTCAGGTGCGCTGCCGCTGTCGAGGTGAGCGAGTATAGGACCTGCGCCCGGAGCCCTACGGCGATCGTGATCAGTGCGAGCGCGGCCGCTGGAGCGACCAGCCGGGCCGGCGCGCGCCTGGGCTCTCCCGGGCCCCAGAAGGCGGTCGTGTATATCTTCAGCATGGACATCAGCGTAAGGACGCTGACGATGATACTCACTGCCACCACGCCGTACTGACGCACCTCCAGCCCGGCGCGGATGAGCAGCAGCTTGGCGAAGAAGCCCGAGAACGGCGGCACCCCGGCAAGCGAGAGAGCGCACACCATAAAGATCAGCGCGAGCACGCCGTTGTTACGGGCCAGGCCGCCCAGCCGATCGAGCCGGTCCGTGCGCTGCGTCTCCTGGATGGCTCCGCCGACCAGGAGCAGCCCGGACTTCACGACGATGTGGTGTAGAACGTAGAAGATCCCTCCGGCGATCCCAAGCTGGCTGGCCAGCGCCAGGCCCATGATCATGTATCCGACCTGGCTGATGATGTGGAACGATAGGATCCGCCGAACTGTGTCCTGGGCAAGGGCGCCCAGGACGCCGAACAGCATCGTGCCAGCCGCCGACCATAGAAGCAGCGGGTCCGGGCCGCCGCTGGGGAACACGATCGTGAACACCCGGAACAGCGAGTAGACTCCTACCTTCGTAAGCATCCCGCCGAAGAACGCTGCCACGCCTCCGGGCGGTATGGCGTAGGCATGGGGCAGCCAGAAGTAGAAGGGAAAGATCGCGGCCTTGGTGCCAAACGCCACCAGCAGCATCATCGAGGCGGCGCGCACGGTTCCGGCCGGAGCAAGCGGGACCCGCTCTGCCAGGTGGGCCATGTTCAGCGTACCGGTGGCCGAGTAGATCAACGCGACCCCGAACAGGAAGAACATCGAGGCCACCAGGTTGATCGCGACGTAGCCGAACGCCTCGCGGGCCTGCCGCTGGGTAGTGCCGTGGGTCAGCAGGAAGTACGACGAGATCAGCATGACCTCGTAGGCGACGTACAGGTTGAACAGGTCGCCGGTCAGAAACGCCCAGTTGATGCCGGTGAGCAGGAACTGCCATCCGGCGTGCACGAACCGGTCGTCGCGCCCTGCCGCGACTGTGAAGACGAGCCCTACCAGGCCGATCAGCGCCGCGATCAGCACCATCAGCGCGCCCAGCATGTCGGCCACCAGTGTGATGCCGTAGGGCGCGGCCCAACCCCCGGCCTGGATCGGCATTACCTGCCCGCCGCGGGTCAGCAGGACCAGCGCGATGCTGGCCGCAAGCGTTGCCAGGCTGCCTGCCAGCCCCAGTGTCCGCTGTGCGCGGCGTGATGGTCCCGCGATCAGGAGAATCGCCGTCAGCAGCGGGATGATGATCGGCAGCGTGGGCAGCGCGGCGATCAATCTAGCGGTCATCGCGCTTCTCCTCGCCGTGTCTCTCCTCGCCGCCGAAGAGGTGCATCCGGTATCCCAGCGCCAGCAGAAACGCGGTCACGCCGAACGAGATGACGATGGCGGTCAGGATGAGCGCCTGGGGCAGCGGGTCGGTCATCGGGCCGGGAGAGGACCCAATCACGGGGACCCCGCCGCGCAGCCCGGCCGAGAGCAGGATCGTGATGTGGGCGGCGTGGGAGAGAAGCGCCAGGCCGATGATCTGGCGTAGCAGCGACTTCCCCATGAGCAGGTACAGTCCGGAAGCGACCAGCACGCCGACCAGCACGGCGACCAGGGTTGACACTATCCTGCCTCCACGGCTTCCACCAGCGAGCGCAACGCTGAGAGCACCGAGCCCGCCACCAGCAGGAGCACTCCCAGGTCGAAGATCAGCGAAGACGGCAACCGGTACGTGCCGATCGCCAACAGGGTATGCTGTAGCAGCGGTTTCCCGACGACCAGTGGGATGGCGGACGAGCCCGCGGCCAGCGCCAGTCCAACCGCCATGAGGATGTCCCAGCGGCGGGACAGCAGGATGGCGCCGAAGGCCTGCGAGCGCAGCACTACCGCGGCTGAGACCATCAGCCCGCCGACGAACCCTCCGCCCGGGCCGTAGTGGCCGGTGGCCAACAGCAAGAACGCGTAGGCCACGATCACCGGCGAGACGACGCGCGCGATGGTGCGCAGGATCGGCGAGGTGAGCGGCACGCCCTCCTGCGCGTCACGCCGCTTCCGGCGTGCCGCGGCTAGCCGCCATGGCGCCAGCGAGATGATCCCGAGCGCGGCGATGGCCAGCACGCTGATCTCGCCCATTGTGTCCCAGCCGCGGAAGTCCACGATGATCAGGTTCACGATGTTCTTTCCGCCGGCCTGGGCGGCGTGCGCAAAGAACTCGCCGGATATGCGCTGGAGCCCGGACACGTCGGCAACCATCGCGGCCATCACCGCGCTGACCCCACCGGCCACGATCGCCACCATCCAGTCGGACACCGGCCGGGCCTGAGGATAACCGACGTCGCTCTTGCCCAGCGCGGTAATCGCCACCAGGAAGAGCACGAGCGAAACCGTCTCTATGACCGCCTGGGTGATGGCGATGTCCGGTGCGCTGAGCAGCAGGTAGATCAGACTGACCGAGTATCCTGCCGCGCCCAGCGCCAGCACGGCCCCCAGCAGCAGCCGCAGGCGCACGGCCGCGACCGCAGCGGCCATAGCCACGACCACGGTGATCGCGGGACCGAGTTCGTGGTCCCCGGTGAGGAGGGGTGCAGCGATCCCTGTGCGGAGGAACCCGACGGCCACGAGCGCCGTGGCCGTGCCCGTTATGTAGACGAGGTAGTCACGAAGGCGGCCGGTGAGATACAGCCCTGTCAGGAACTTCGAGCCATCCAGGGTGGCAGCGTACAGCCGGTCGTAGAGCAGTCCCGCGCTCAGCCACTGCGCGCCTCGCTCCAGCCGTTCCGCCAGGGGATGCAGGATGAAGAACAGCCATCCGCCGGCCAGCGCAACGGTCGTAACCGCGGCCGCGGTTAGCGTCGGGCCGTGCCAGAGGGCCACGGGCTGCGGTGCCCCGGTGATCGCCGCCGCGGCAAGGGCCGAGAGGCGCTCGATAGTGCGCGGAGCCAGTCCGAACAGAAGCGCCAGGAGCGCCAGGACGCCGGCAGGCATCCACAGCAGCACCGGGGGCTCGTGCACGGCTTCAGGCGTTCGGAGGAGCGGCGCACCGGCACGGTCCTTGCCGCGACGTGGTTGCGGTGCCCTGCCCAGGAAGACCCACATGTACCGGGCGCCGTACGCCAGCGAGAGCGCTCCGGACAGAATCACGGCGCCGGTGGCGAACCACGAACCCCCGAACCACGAACCCGCGATCCAGGGGCCCGCGTTCCAGGTACCGCGCAGGAAGGCTTCTACCGCCGCCTCCTTGCTGAGGAACCCTCCGAAGGGAGGCAGGCCGGCCATCGAGAGTGCCGCCAGCGCCGCGATACCGAATGTGACCGGCATTGCCCGGCGCAGTCCGCCCAGGCGGGCAATCACCCGTGTGCCGGTCTCGTGCTCGACCGCTCCGGCGACCAGGAAGAGCGTGCCCTTGAACGCCGCGTGGTTCAGGACAAAGACCATGGCCGCGGCCGCGGCGGCAGGCGTGCCCCACCCGAGCAGCGCGGTGGCCAGTCCCAGCGCGCCGACCGTGGAGTAGGCGAGCAGGCCCTTCAGGTCGGTCTGCACCAGGGCCAGGGCCGCGCCCGCGAGCAGCGTCGCCAGACCTACGGGCGTAACCACGGCTACCCAGAGCGCGGTGCCGCCCAACACGGGCAGTAGGCGCGCCAGCAGG
>VGFA01000008.1 GCA_016869025.1 Armatimonadota bacterium
CGCGGCGCGGATAGATCCGGCTTCGGCTGGTTCAGGCAGAGGTAGCGGCCACGACGACGCGATCGCGCCCCTCTGACTTCGCACGGTAGAGCGCCGCATCCGCGTTCTCTATCAGGGCCTCCCCACTCGCGCCGTGCTCGGGGAAGGCCGCAACTCCCAGGGAGACGGTCACCGGGCCCAGGGACTCGCCCAGGTGCGAGACGTGCAGGTGCTTGGCGGTCTCCCGGAGCTGCTCGGCACGCGACCTGGCGCAGTTCAGCGCTGCCTCGGGCAGAATCAGGACGAACTCCTCGCCTCCGAAGCGGCACGCGATGTCGCCCGCGCGCAGGTTGGCGCGCAGCATTGTGCCCAGCTCACGCAGCAATGAGTCGCCGGCGCTGTGACCGAACGTGTCGTTGAACTGCTTGAAGTGATCGAGGTCCAGCATCATCACGCTCAACGGCCGCGCTCCACGCTCGGCCCGCCGGATCTCCCTCTCCAGCGTCTCCTCCATGTACCGGCGGTTGAACAATCCGGTGAGCGGATCGCGGACCGACTGGCTGCGGAGCGTTTCGCGCAGTCGGAGATTCGCCAGCGCCAAGGCCGATTGCTCTCCCAGCGTTGAAGCTACCATCTTCCTGGTCTCCAGCAGCGGCAGGAGAGCGCCTTCAGCGGTGCCCGGGCGGGTCAGGCAGAGCAGTCCCATTGCCTCGCCGTGGGCCACAAGGGGGATGCAGAAGTATGCCTGCGGCAGGGGACTGGAGAGGTGCCTGCAGTTTGGGCCTTCGGCGGTATCCTCCACGATGTGGGCCCGGCCCCTCCGCAGCGCCCAACAATCGTCCGGCGAGAAGACCCGCTGCGTGGAAGGCTCTTCGCCCCACGAGGCCACCACCTCGACGAAGTTGCGCGACGCGCTCTGCATGCACAGCGCGCCCGGCTCACCCGGGAACAACCTCTGCGCGGAATGGGCGATGACCGAATGGGCCTCGGCCATGTCAGAGCAGGCCTGCAGGAGCTCGCCCATCTTGCTCAGCACGGAGATCTCACTCGTCTGCCGCTCCAGGTCGCCCACCCACACCTTGAGCTTGTCATTGGCCTGCCGGAGGGCCTCTTCGGCCTCCCTGCGCGCGGTGATGTCCTCCAGCGAGCCCTCGAAGGAGAGCACCCGGCCGTCGCTGTCGCGAACGGCGCGGGCGTAGTCCCGCACCCAGATGATCCGTCCGTCCCTGCGGCGTAGTTTAAGCTCGACCCCGCGCACCACGCCCTCGCGTTCCATCAGGGACAGCCATCGCTGCCGGTCCTCTCCGTCGGCATAGACATCGGGCACCTTCGCGGACAAGAGGGCTTCACTGCTCGGATATCCCAGAATCTGCGCCAGCGCGTGGTTCGCGGTTACGAACTCACCCGATGGGGTAGTTTCGTAGAGGCCGATGGGCAAGCCGTCGAACAGACTCTGATATCGCTCCGCGCTGGTCCGCGCAGTCGCTTCCGCCTGCAGGCGTTCTTGCATGAGAACAGCGCGTTCGCCTCGCTGGCGGCGCAGCCGCTCGAAGACCACGGCGGCAAAACCGTTGATGATAAGGAACACCCCGACCAACGCTACGTCCATGGCGGGCAGGTGGATGGCCAGGGTGCGGGCGTAGTAGGCCAGAGCGGCGGCGTACCCAGCACCGGCGAAGCTTCCAAGGATCATAACACCCCAGAAACCTATCCGCCCGGCCACGAAGAGCAGCGCGGCCATCCACGCCATCAAGAACAACTCCCGAACCTCGGGTGCGATGAAGGCATACAGGGTCAGCAGGCCGGCAGTGGCTGCCATCGGCAGGTAGACATAGTGCCTGTCCCACTTCAGGCGTGCGTCCCAGCCGAAGTGGGGGATTAGCCAGAGCACCGCCTGCACGACGATCGTAACGGTGAAGGCCATCGCCCAGCGGGAGAGATCGAGCGACACGATGTCCATCTTGTGCAGGATCGGCACGACCAGCTGCAGGAACACCAGCCCGGCGCTGGCAAGCAAGACGCCGCGCTTCTTGACCTGGTTCTGGGTGGTCCGTTTGGCGCGGGCTCCGGTCAAGGTGCTCACCCGCCTTCGCGCTTAGGTGCCTGCCCGGGGCTGGCAGGTAGTATTCTCCGCCGACGCTGCATCGCCTGCCGAGCGAAGCGACGAAACAGGCCGTGTGGGCCCGGTGATCAGCCAGCGGCCGGAAGGGTGAAGGAGAAGGTGCTGCCGCGTCCGGGGCCGGGGCTGGCCGCGCGAATGCTTCCGCCGTGGGCCTCGACCAGGTACCGGGCGATCGTGAGGCCCAGGCCGCTGCCGCCTCCGCTGCGGGCGCGCGATCGGTCCACGCGGTAGAACCGTTCGAAGACGTGCGTCAGGTGCTCGGCCGCGATACCCAATCCGGTGTCTTCCACGTCAATCCTGACCCGCGGTCCCTCGGGGCGCGCGCTCACCGTGATGCGGCCCGGCGGCGGCGTGTACTGGATTGCGTTGCCGATCAGGTTCGCCAGCACCTGCTGGATGCGGTCAACGTCCACGATCACCGCGGGCAGTGCCTCGGGCACGGTCACCTCCAGTACAAGCCCCTGGTCATCGGCCTGCGGGCGCAGGCGCTCCACGGCCGCGCCCACGATCCGGCGCACGGGCACTGTCTGACGAATCAACCGGAGCACCCCGGCGTCCAGCCGCGAGAGCTCCTCCAGGTCGGTCACCAGCCGCTGAAGCCGGTCAACCTCCACGGCGACCCGGGCATAGGTCTCGGGCCCGGCTTCGATCACGCCGTCGGACAGCCCCTCCATGTACCCCTTGATGCCGGAGAGCGGCGTTCGAAGCTCGTGGGCCACATCGGCCAGGAGAGTCCTCCGCCTGATCTCCGTCTGCTCCAGGGCCCCGGCCATGGTGTTGAAGCTGTCGGCAAGGGCACCCATCTCATCGGTGCTCTGAACCGGCGCCCGCTCGTCGTAATGGCCCGCGGCCAGGCGCTGGCTGGCGGCGGCCAGGGCCTGCACCGGCAGCACGATCCTCCTGGTCACGTACATGCTGAGGGCGCCGGCAGCCACGATCGCAGCGATGCCTGCTGCGACCAGGGCGTCGGCGACGCCGGTGCGGAAGATCCGCTCAATGTTAGTGGCTGGGGGCCCTCCGAACCGCGGCCCAGTGCCCTCTACTCGGCGGGCCACATGCCGCGAGCCGAGGAAGTTGAGCGCCGCCGTCAGCACCACCATACCCACGACCAGAACGATCAGGTACGAAACGAAGACCTGGACTCCCAGTGACCGCCTCACCGCGCCTACTCCGCCTCGAACCGGTAGCCGACACCCCGCACCGTGGTGATGAACGCGGGTCGGCCCGGATCGTCCTCCAGCTTCTTGCGCAGTTCCTTGATGTGGACGTCCACGACGCGCTCATCGCCGAAGAAGTCGGGCCCCCAGACCCGTTCGATGATCTGCGGTCGGGTGAACACCAGGCGGGGCGCTCCGGCCATGGCCAGCAACAGGTCGAACTCCAGCGTGGTCAGCGCCACGGGGTTCCCGTCCTTCCACACCCCGCGCTGGCCTGGGTCTATCCGCAGGTGCCCAAAGGTGAGCGGTCCGGGCTGCCTCTCGCCACCCCGGCTGCGGCGCAGGAGCGCCTTGACGCGCGCGACCATCTCGCGAGGGCTGAACGGCTTGGTCAGGTAGTCGTCACCTCCCACGCCCAGCCCCACGACCTTGTCGGTTTCGTCGGAGCGCGCGGTCAGAAGCAGCACGTAGGCGTCCGACCACTCCCTCAGCCGCCGGAGCACCTCCAACCCGTCCATGCCCGGCAGCATGATGTCCAGGACTATCAGGTCTGGGTGCGCCCGGCGGGCCAGGGCGAGCGCGGCCACGCCGTCCGCGGCGACCTCGACCGTGAACCCCTCGCGCGTCAGATACCGCGAGACGACGTCGCGGACAGACGCCTCGTCGTCAACAACCAGGATCGTGCGGCCGGAGGACATCTGTTCCGGGTGCTCCCCCAATGCCCAGAAGGGCAGAGAGACCGCTCCGCGGCCTCTCTCCCAACCGGGCTTGAACCTGCCAAGACGCGGGACCGCGATGCGGTCCCGGTGGGCTAGCCTATGGGCTTGACGTTGGAGGCCTGGGGACCCTTCTGACCCGTCACGACCTCGTACTCTACCTTCTGGCCCTCGCTGAGGCTCCTGTAGCCATCGGCCTGAATCGCGGAATAGTGGACGAAGACATCCTTGCCGCCCTCGTCGGGAGTGATGAAGCCGTAGCCCTTCTCCGCGCTGAACCACTTGACTGATCCGATCGGCATGCCCTACCCACCTTTCCTTCTTTGCCGTCCGACGACTCCGCCGGACGGCAGTGCAGCATCGCCCTACGAAACTGTTATATTGGCACCCCGGGCGGGGGATTCCTCCTTGGCGGGCGAATCCTTGATAGCAATCTGTGTGGGGATCTGTATGGGGGGAGGCAGGGTGCTCAAGAGCCGTGCGGCCCGAGCCGCCATGTTGCTGGTGGGGCTGCTGGGCGCGCTGGTGTCCGCGGGCCTTAGCCCTTTGCCCGGGACCGCCCAGGTCCGGGCGCCTGGCGGCGCCGTGCGCTCAGTGCTCGAGAACGGGTTGACGGTAATCGTCCAGGAGCACCGCGCCGCGGACGTCGTGGCCCTGCACACCTGGGTTCGGGGCGGGTCGAAGGACGAGGATGACGAGACCAACGGCGCGGCCCACTTCCTGGAGCACATGCTCTTCAAGGGCACCGCGAAGCGGCGGGCCGGTGAGATGGACCGAGAGGTCGAAGGAGTCGGCGGCGTCCTGAACGCGGGCACCTCGCTGGACTGGACCTACTACCACGTGGTGTCGTCCAGCCGGCACTTCGACCAGATGCTCGAACTGCAGTCCGACGCTATGATGCGCTCGACGCTCGAGCCCTCAGAACTCGAGCGCGAACGCAGGGTCGTGCTTGAGGAGATCAACCGTCGCGACAACTTCCCGACGACGCGCGCCTTGGAACTGATGCGGGGACTGGCGTTCACCGTGCATGCCTACAGACGTTCGGTGCTGGGCACGCGCGCAACGATCGAGCGGATGCCGCGGGAGACGCTGCAGCGGTTCTACCGAACCTACTACGTGCCGGATAACATGACGGTGGTTGTGGTCGGGAACGTTCGGGCCTCACAGGCCTTGGCCAGCGTGAGGCGTGCCTACGCGGGATTCAGCGGCCCGTCGGTTCTGCGCCAGCCGGCTCCGGTGGAGCCACCGATAGAGGGCGTGCGCCGCCTTGTGGCCGAGCAGGACGTCCGCGTCGCCTACCTGGTCTTGGGATTCCCGGGCCCGACGGTGCGCGACCGCGACGTGCACGCGACGGATGTCCTGGCGTACGCGCTGGGGCGGGGGCTGGGCGCGCGGCTGCGCCAGCAGGTCGTGGAGCGCGCCCGCCTGGCGCAGAGCATAGGCGTCTCGTTCCTGACCACCGAGGATCCCTACCTGTTCGTCATCTCCGCGGTCGCCGAGCCGGCGCACGCGGAGCGCGCCGAGGCCGCGATCCTGGCGGAGGTGGCCGCGGTCGCCGACCAGGGGATCACCGAGGTCGAGCTGGCGCGCGCGCGGAATCTGCTGGAAGGCGAGCACATCTACGGCACGCATACAACCCGCGGTCAGGCGTACACGTTGGGTTTCTACGCCACCATCGCCGACCTGGAGTTCGCATCCGCCTATCTGGCACGCGTCCGCCAGGTCACCAGGGATGACGTACAGCGGGTCGCGCGGCGCCTGTTCGACGCGCGCCGGTACGCGGTCGCTGTCATCCGGCCCGCCGGGAGGTGAGGCGGGCCTTGCGTCTCCTTGCCGCTGCCCTGCTCGTTTCTCTCCTGGCCGCCTCCGGCCCCGCGGCTGGCGCGACGGTCGTTTTCCGCCAGGCCGCCGCATCACGCCACCTGCTGGAGAATGGGCTGACCGTCATAGTCAAGCCCAACCCTGTGAGCGACCTGGTCGTAGTGGAAGCCCTGGTCCGCGCCGGTCCACGCCTGGAGGAGCCAGCACAGAGCGGGGTGACCTTCTTTGTGCGCAGCATGCTGGTCCGCGGGACGCACCGCCGCTCCGCTGATCAGATCGCCCAGACGATAGAGGGAATTGGCGGCCTGCTGGGAGGCGGAACCGGCTCAGACTTCACCTCGCTGTACACGGTGACGCCGGGCCGCCACCTTGATCTTGGAATGGAGCTGGTAGCCGACCTTCTGGCGAATGCCCGGTTCGATCCCAGGGACATCGAGACCCAGCGCGGGGTAGGCTTGTCCCGGATCAGGCAGAATGCCGACCAGCCGCTCCAGCGCGCGGTGGACCTACTGGGCGCTGCCCTGTATCCTTTTCACCCCTACGCGCAGCCCATCATCGGGACCGCGGAGACGGTCGCTGCGCTCACCCGCGAGCAACTACTCGAGTTCTACCTGACCCACTTCACGGCATCCAACATCGTCCTCGTCGTTGCTGGGAACACCACCGAGGCCCAGGCGCTGGAGAAGGCGAAGCAGGCGTTCGGCGGGCTGCGCGCAGGGTCGCCGCCGCGCCGCGTCCGATGGCTGCGCACGGTGGAGCGCGCCCTGGTGCCTCCCCTGGCATCGCCGCAGGAGGTGCGGGAGGTGCGCCCAATCGCGGCCGCATGGATTGCCATGGGATACCTGGGTGTGCCCATGGGGCACCGCGACTTCGCGGCGTTGCGCGTGCTCAGCGCCATTTTGGGCGAGGGGATGTCGTCGCGGCTGTTCACCGAGATCAGGGAAAGGCGCGGGCTGGCCTACCAGGTCGGTTCCGCGTATCTGGTGCGGGCAGGCCCGGGCCACATCCGCCTGAGCGCAGGGACCGATCCGTCCACGCTCCCGGCGGTCACCGCTGCCATGCTGCGTGAGGTGGAGCGGCTTCGCGCCGAGGTCCCTCCTGCAGACGAGCTGGAGCGTGCCAGGAGGGGGATTATCGGGCGCTACGCCCTGGCCCGTGAAGAACTGGAGGCCCAGGCGTTCTACCTCGGGTGGTACGAGATCCTTGGCGTTGGGTTTGCCTACGACGAGCGCTTCCCCGAGGAGATCGACCGCGTCACTGCAGGCGACGTGCTGCGGGCGGCGCGGAGGTACCTGACTGTCCCGGCGCTGGTGATCGTTGCGCCATAGCTCCACGGTGCCCGGAGGTGCGCGGCACAAGGTAACGAACTGGTAAACGCTCAATGGCCCTGGGGGGTCGAACACAGAGACCACATCACGCACGAAGCAACGATGGGAGGCATTCATGCGAACAGTCTTCGGAACGGCCTACAGGGCATTGCTTGTCGCTCTATTGGTATCGGTTGCGGTGCCGCCGGTGGCCCAAGTCACGGCAGGGCCGGCTCCGTCGCTCTTTCCGCTCGTCACCGGCGCGGTGTGGACCCGCAAGAACGATGATGGAGTCGAGTCTGTCACAAAGGTCGTGGGCCCCAAGACCGTCGGCACCGTCCGGTGCATCGTAGCCGAGCGCAAGGCGATCGAGCGCGGCCGCGAGCGCACTGAGCGCACCTGCTACCAGGTAACAGCGGCCGAGGTCCTGATCATCGAGTGGACCTCGCCCAGGGGTGGGCTAACCGTGAGCAACCCCCCGCGCCCATTGATGAAGCTTCCTCCCAAGGCAGGGCAGGCCTGGTCGTGGAGCCCGGCGGATTCCGCGTTCGAGTTGAAGATCACCTCGAAGTGGATCGCTGAGGAGACGGTCAAGGTGGCCGCCGGGACGTACAAGGCCTGGAAGATGCAGACGGTGACGGCCGGTGAGGACACTGAGATCACGGCTTACACCTGGTACGCGCCGGGCGTCGGCGCGGTGCGGAGCGAGCGGAAGGGCTATCGCGGCGATCGCCAGATCAGCGGCTGGACCGAGCTGGTTAGATACAAGGCACCGTAGAGCCGGGCCTGCGGGCCAGTAGCCCCGGGACTCCATCAGGGAATGAGTGAGAGGGCGGCGATACCCCCGCCCTCTCGTAGTCAATGTCGCAGGTTGCCCCGAAGGTTGCGCTGCAGTTCGCTCCGCTGGCTGTGCCGCCTCACCGTAGCCGCATGGTGATTGCCGCGTACCAGCCGTCCCAGGCCATCGTGCACGGGCACGGGGTCCTTCCCACAGCAGTCGTTTCCCACTTGATTGACCGGTAGCCCACCTCGAGTCCGGCCTCCGGCGACAGCGACCTTCCCAGTGCCAGGCTGTAGTCCCTGACGCTGGCCGTGCCGCCTGGCGGGTCGAGTACCCCACCCAGGCTGTGATTGATCGTCCACGACCCAAAGGCAGCCGAGCCCGACAGGTACCACGCCTCGCGGAACGGCACGTACAGGTCGAGACCGTAGCGCAGGCCGCGTGCAGAGAACTCGCGAGCTCCACCTCCCGACGAAACGCCCAGGAACCCGCTGCCGTATCCGGCAAACACGGTCATCTCAGCGCCGCGCCAGTTGGCCGGCGCTATCAGGTAGTGAAGGTTCGTGGAAAAGAACCGGTTCGTGCCGGGCGATGCTCCGAACCCGCCCTCGGTGTCCACAAGGTTGTTCACGCCGCCTGTATCGTAGGCGATACTCCAGATGAACCGGTTGACGGGTCGCGAACGGAACTCAAACCCCAGCAGCGTGGAATCCCAGACGATGTTGCCGGGTGCCAGACTGTCGAGGTAGTTCTGGGTGCGGATGCGGGATGGACCGTTGGGTTCCTCCCCGGGCAGCGACGCGCTTGGTGGGGTTGACCACAATCTGAGCTTGAAAGTCTGGGCTTCGGCCGCTTCGGGCACCCATGCCACTAGCAGCGAAATCGCGAGGACGGCAGCCATGATGGCTGTAGTTCTGCGCACGTTCCACCTCCGAACAGGTAGGGTCTTGGCGGATACCTTTCGCCCCATGCGGGCATGATTCTGCTCAAGGGGGAGAGCAGCGCGCCCGCAGGGAATACCCGGGTGATGTCTCCTGCCGGCACCACATCCGCCAGCCGCCAGACCTGGATGCTGCTTGCGACGGTCTTTCTGGTGATGGTGGGCTTTGGCATCGTGATGCCGATCCTTCCCTTCCTCGCGCGGCGGTTCGGGGCCTCTTCACTGCAGATGGGTCTGCTCATCACGGCATGGGCGGTCGCTCAATTCGCGGCATCACCGTTCTGGGGGCTGGCCGCCGACCGGATCGGCAGGAAGCCGGTGCTGATCATCGGCCTGTTCGGCTACACGCTCGCGTTTCTGGGCATGGCGCTCGCCCAATCCTACGAGATGCTGCTGGCCGCGCGTGTTGTAGGCGGACTCATCTCGGCCTCCGTGCTGCCGTCCGCGCAGGCCATCGCCGCAGACCTCAGCGCGCCGGAGGAGCGCAGCACGGTGATGGGCAGGATGGGCGCGGGGTTTGGCCTGGGTTTCCTCGTGGGGCCCGCGGCCGGCGGGATCCTGGCGCTTGCCGGGCCACTCGTTCCTTTCCACGTTGCTGCTGCCACGTCGGCGCTGGCCGTGCCTCTGGTTGTCCGGCTGGTGCGCGAACCACCCCCCGACGCCCGGCGTGCTGCCGCTGCGCGCCTCGGCACGCGAGCGCTGGCGCAGGCCCTGCGGAGCCCGGAACTCCCCCTGTATCTGATGGCCCTTGCCACGACATGGGGGGGGTCGAGCCTGTTCTCGATGCTCGGCTACTACGCGATTGACCGGGCAGGCGGGACACCCGCGGACGTCGGCGTGATGTTCACCGCCCTGGGGCTAGGATCGGTGGTGGCGCAAGGCATAGCCGTGGGGCCGGTGACGCGGAGGTTGGGAGAGGTCCGCACCATCCGCGCCGGATTCGTCGCCGGTGCCGCGGGGTTCTTGGTGGTGGCGCTGGCCGGATCGGTGGCCGCGATCACCGTAGCCGTCTGCATGACCTCGCTTGCGATGGCGTTTCTGCGGCCCTCACTGGCCGCGCTCAACTCCCGCACCACCCGGCTGGGCTACGGCACCTCGCTGGGGATGCAGACGTCGTTTGACAGCCTGGGCCGAGCACTGGGGCCGCTGGGGGCAGGGACGCTGTACGGCATTGTTCAGGCCGGACCGTTTCTCGGGGCCGCGGCGGTCTACCTTGTCGCGGCCGTCGGCGCTCTGCGACTTCAGGACGGCGGCGGGCGCCGTCCTACCGTCCCCAGGTGAGCACGCATGCGGCCCAGGTGAAGCCGCCGCCGAAGCCGATCAGCACGAGGTGATCGCCGTCCTTCATGCGGCCGTCGGACCGTGCTTCCCAGAGCGAGATGGGCACCGACGCCGAGGAGGTGTTTCCGTAGGACTCGATGGTGCTGACGAACCGCTCCAGCGGGAGGCCAATCGCGCGGGCCACTGCTTCGGTAATGCGCTGGTTGGCCTGATGCGGCACCACCAGCGAGATGTCGTCCAGCGAGAGCCCCGCCTTTCGAACGACCTCAAGGATAGTCTCGGGCACGATCCGCACAGCGAGCTTGAACACCGACTGCCCGTCCATGCGGGCGCGGTGGAGGCCTTTGGCGACGACCTCCTCGGTCATGGGGATGCGGCTGCCGCCCGAAGGCAGCTTGAGGATGTCCGCGGCGGAGCCGTCCGAGCCGACGACCGTCGACAGCACGCCGCCGCCCCCCGAGGAAGGACCCATCACGACGGCTCCGGCGCCGTCTCCGATGAGTACGCTGGTGGTGCGGTCTCTCCAATCCGCGAGTCGGGTCAGCACCTCGGCGCCAAGGACGAGCACGTGCCTGACAATCCCGGCTTCGATCATCTGCGCGGCGGTGACCACGCCGTAGACGAAACTCGAGCAGGCGGCCAGCAGATCGAACGCCCCGGCCCGCGCCGCGCCGATCCGTTCCTGGACAAGGCACGCGGTGGCAGGGAAGATCATGTCGGGTGTCGTGGTCCCGCAGATGATCAGGTCTAGTTCCGCCGCCGAGATCCCCGCGTCGCGCAGCGCGGCTTTGGCCGCGGGTACGGCCAGGTCGGACGCGGCCTGGTCGCCGTCAACTATCCGCCGCGTCCGGATGCCGGTCCGCGTGACGATCCACTCGTCGCTGGTTTCGACGATCTTCTCTAGGTCGGCGTTGGTCAGGATCCGCGGCGGGACATGGATGCCGAGCCCCAGGATGGCGGCCCGCGTGACGATCTGCTGTACCTCTGGATGGCTGGGCGTGGCTTTCGTCTGACACATGCTTCCCTAGTTTCGGCGGTCTGGGGGGCTGTCCTGCCTGCCGTGGTGCGGCCAGGGAATCGGTCCGCGGCCCGCAGCGTTGGACAGGAGGAATCCAAGGCAGAGGAGGACCCCATGTCCACGCAACTGGACGAGGCGACACGCGCGTTTCTCGGCGAGCCCAATCCCGCGGTGCTCGCAACGGTTTCCCCGGAGGGCCGCCCGCAGGCCACGCCGGTCTGGTTCACGCTGGAAGGCGACCAGATCCTGATCAACACGAGCAAGGGTCGCGTGAAGCTGCGCAACCTCAAGGCCTAACCACACGTGGCCCTGACCGTTGTTGATCCGAAGAACATGTACCGCTACGTGCAGATTCAGGGTAGGGTCGTCCGCCTCGACGCCGAGAACGGCGCCCGCGACATTGACCGGCTCTCGGTGCGCTACACGGGGAAGCCGTACTCCTACGAATACGGCGGAGGGCCCGAGGATCGCGTGAGCGTGCTGATCCAGCCGCTGGCCGTCAGCGGGATGGGGCGCTAATCATCCAGCGCCGGAGACCGTTCAGGTCGCGCACGGTTAGATCGGGGCGGGGATCACCGTCAGTTCGGGACCGCTCCGCCGTAACGCCGGTGAGTACAAGGATCGTGAACAGCCCGGCGGCGCGGCCCGCCGCTATGTCGGTGCCGAGTTGGTCGCCAACCATCGCGGTCTGCGCCGGGCGCGTCCCTATCCGGGCCATCGCCTCACGAAGCAGCCGGGGGTCGGGTTTGCCGATCACGACCGGCTTCCGGCCGCTGGCGTATTGTAGCGCGCTGACCAGAGCCCCGGCGCCGGGCATGGCACCGGTCTCTGTGGGGACCAGCGGATCCGGATTGGAGGCCACGAACTCTGCTCCCCGGGCAAGCGCCTCGGCGGCCAGGGCGAGCTTCCGGTAGGTCATCCGCCGGTCCAGCCCTACCACGACCGCCGCGACGTCTTCCCACGCCAGGACAAACCCTGCCCTGGCTATCGCCCGCCGGAACGGCGGTTCGCCGACGACCAGCACGCGGGATCCGGGCTTCAGGGTGGCGCGCAGGTACGTCGCTGTTCCCACCGAAGAGGTAACGATGCGCTCGACCGGCACTCGCATTCCCATCGTGGCGAGGAACCTGGTGTACTGGCGCGGGGTCCGGGTGCTGTTGTTTGTCACAAGCGCGAAGGGGACACCCTTCCGGTCGAGATCCGCCAGCAGCGCGCGTGCGCCAGGGAGCACGCGCCTGCCCCGATAGAGTACGCCGTCCATGTCGAAGAGGAAGCCGCGGAGCTTTCTCAGGATCATGGTTGCGGCTTCTCCGGAGCTGAACGACTCCCCTTCCGGATTGGAGTGGACGCAGACGGGAAGAACAGGAGGCCATGATGGCAGCAGCAGACGTGATCGTGGTAGGAGCCGGCTGCACCGGCGCGAGCGCCGCATTCTGGCTCGCGTCACGGCACGGGCAGAAGGTGGTGCTTCTTGATCGGGGCACCGTTGGCGGCGGACCCACCGGCCGCTCCAGCGGCATCGTGCGCATGCACTACTCCTACGCACCCCTGATTCAGCTGGCACTGCGCAGCCGCGATGTGTTCGTGAACTTCGATGCCGTCGTCGGCGGGAGCGCCGACTTCAGGAAGACCGGATTCCTGCTGCTGGTACCGCAGGGGCAGGAGAGGACTGTCGAGGCGAACGTCCGGCTGCAACGCGCTCTCGGTGTGGACACCACGGTGCTGGACCGCGAGGCCATCGCCGATCTCGACGCCCGGCTGCGCACCGACGATGTGGGCGCAGGGGCCTACGAGCCCGGCTCAGGGTATGCCGACGGGTACGCCACAGCGACCGCGTTCGCAGCCGCGGCCAGGCGGCACGGTGCAGAGGTGCGGGAAGGCACGCCGGCCGTCCGCCTGGTGGTCGAGGGCTCACGGATCGCCGGGGTGGAAACCCCAACAGGCCGGATTGCGGCCGGGGCTGTGCTGGTTGCCGCCGGGCCGTGGACGCCAGTACTGCTGGGTCCTCTGGGGATTGATCTGCCCATTCGCACCACGCGCCACCAGGTGGTGCTGTTCGAGGTGGAAGAGCCGGCAGCGCCTCTCGGCTTCATCCTCGTGGACCTGGGGATGGGTTTCTACATGCGCCCCGACATTGGGTACCAGTTCCATGGCGGGTCGGTCGAGGAGTACCCAGACGAGGAGGTGCCTGCCGATGCCTTCAACGAGGGAACCGACTTTGATTTCGTCGAGAAGATGGCTCAGCGATTGGCGCACCGCGTGCCTGCTTTCTCGGGCGTGGGGGTGAAGGGGGGGTACGCCAGTCTCTACGACGTCACCCCGGATTGGCAGCCGATCCTGGGCCCGATTCCTGACGTGGGCGGCCTGTTCATCGCCGCGGGCTTCAGCGGGCACGGGTTCAAGTTGAGTCCCGCGCTCGGAGAAACCCTGGCAGGTCTTGTCGTGACCGGTCGCTGCGGCGAGATAGATCTTGGCCCGTTCCGGCCATCACGGTTCGTCGAGGGCGCTTTGTTCCACAGCCCGTACGCGCACGGGATCGTGGGCTGACCGAGCCGGGAGGCCAGAGCCCCCTGCATCCGCGCCGCAGGCCATCAGGCGGGGCAGCACGGCGGTCAATCCCGCGGTGTGGAAGGCCTTCTTCTGCGGTCTATGTGGTCCGCGACGGAACCGAGGTGCCCTGTGACTCCATGAGGCGCCAGGATTATCGTTAGCATGAACAGCGTGCCGATGACGGTCGCGTGCCGGTGGGTGAGTTGGCCGATGAAGCTCTCGAGCAGCACCACGATCGCCACACCCACGACCGGTCCCGCGAATGTCGCCACGCCGCCCAGCGTCGAGACAAGCAGGATCCAGACGGAGCGCTGAAGGTCGAAGACGCTGGTATGTACAAATCCCGTGTGGTAGACGAAGAAGATCCCCGAGATGCCGGCAAGCGTCCCCGCCAAAACGAAGGCCAGGTAGCGCAGTAGCGATACGGGGTAGCCGAGCGCCGCCATGCGCGTGGGGCTGGCGGCTATCCCCCTGAGTGCGAGGCCGAAGTGGGAGCGCGTTATCGCCAGCATTACGGTGAGGCAGACGAGCGAAGTTGCCAGGAGCGCGAAGTAGAAGTTTCGCGGGTCCTTGAGGGCGACCCCCATGACCACGGGTGGTACTACCCCGGGGATCCCGTCGTATGCATGAGTCAGCGACACCCAGCGATTCGCGACTCCCCACATGACCTGTCCGAGCGCGAGGGTGATCATGAGGAAGTAGATCCCGGTCGTGCGGATCACGATCAGTCCAGCGGCGGCGGCCAGCAACGTTGCGCCGCCCACCCCCACGACAACCGGCCACGGGAACGCGATGCTGTACCTGACAGACATGATCCCCACCGCGTAGGCTGCGAATCCAAAGAACGCTACCTGGCCGAGTGAGGTCATACCCGCTCTCCCGGCAAGAAAGCTGAAGCTCACCGCCAGCAGGCTGTAGAATAGGATGCGGTTGGTCAGGGTCAGATAGTACGCGGGCATCCATCCTGGCAGCGTCACAAGGAGGGCGGCTCCCATGACGACGATCGCCCAATGCCAGATCCGGCGCATGGCCACACCTATCTCCCAAACAGGCCCTGAGGCCTGACCGCAAGAACGAGCGCCATTGGCGCGAACACGAAGAACAGGGAGAAGTCCGGGAAGTAGGCGGTGGCGAAGCTGAGCGTCATCGCGGTTATCAGGGCCCCCACGGCCGCACCGATCAGGCTGCCCATCCCGCCAATGACTATCGTGACGAGCGAGAGGGCGAGTGCCTGGAAGTCCTCGCCCGGGGCGAGCGCCCAGTAGGACCCCCCGATCACTCCCGCGAAGCCCGCCAGCAGCCCGGCCAGCATAAACACCGCGGTCATCGTGCGGCCGACGTTGATGCCGAGCGCGGCGGTTGTCTCCCGGTCATCCACGCCTGCCCTCACGGCCATTCCCAGCGAGGTCCTCATCAGCAGCAGCCACAGCCCTATGCCCACAAGGACCCCAAAGATCAGCACGAAGACCCGGAACCCTGGGTAGACCACCCCGAGCACGTGCAGGCGCGGCGTGAGCAGCGCGGGGGGCTGGAGGTTGAGAGGATTGCCTCCCCAGACCGCCACGGCCGCGTCACCGAGGATCATGGCCACCGCGAGCGTAAGCAGCGACTCGGGCAGCTCCTTGCCCCTCACCCACACCAGGAGCGCCCGCTCAATCAGGCAGGCGATGGCCGCGATAGAGAGGCCGCCGGCGAGCAACGCGAGGGGCCAGCTGCCCGTGATTCTGAAGGCGGTCAGACCCAGGTACCCACCGACCAGGTAGTAGGCACCGTGCGATAGGTTCACTATGCGCATGAGTCCGAATGCGAGGGTCAGCCCACTCGCCATCACGAACAACAGCGCAGCATAGGTCAGACCATTCAGGAACAGCAGATTCAGCATCTGGTCACCGCCGGCTTCCCAGCCCGGCGCCCGTAGACGTGGCCGGGACGGCCAACCGCGCGCGCCGGGCTGGTCCTTGCCTCAGGCAAGCCTGATCGACTTGAACGAGCGCACCTGCTCGGTGATCGCGCGCTCGGTGGGTAGCCGCTCCACGCTGGAAGCGCCGAAGAACCCAGCGATTCCTGGCATCCTTGCTAGGGCCTTCGCCACGTTCTCCGGCTCGTCGAACGGCCCACCATGACAGAGCACGAGGATGTCCGGCCGCACGGCCTTGGCCGCCTCTGCCATGGCCATGACCTTCTGGATCGCCTCGTCGAGGGTGAGTGCGACCGCAGCCCCGATCGTGCCCGCCGTGGTCAGCCCCACGTGGGGCACGAGGATGTCCGCGCCGGCCGTGGCCATCCTGTTGGCAGTGTCGGCGTCGAAGACGTAAGGTGCGGTTATCAGGTCCATCTCGTGGGCCAACCGGATCATCTCGACTTCCTTGTCGTATCCCATCCCGGTCGCCTCCAGGTTCTCCCGGAAGACGCCGTCGATGAGCCCCACGGTTGGGAAGTTCTGGACGCCCGAAAAGTTAAGCCGGGCCACCTCGCCGAGGAAGACCTCCATATCCCTGAAGGGATCAGTGCCACAGACTCCGGCCAGGACCGGCGTGTGCTTGATCACCGGGATGACCTCGTATGCCATCTCTATCACGATGGCGTTGGCGTCACCGTACGGCATCAGCCCGGCGAGAGAACCCCGCCCAGCCATGCGGTAGCGACCGGAGTTGTAGATGATGATCAGATCGATTCCGCCGGCTTCTGCCATCTTGGCCGAGATGCCGGTACCAGCACCGCCGCCGATGATCGGCTCGCCCCGGCCGATCTTCTCACGAAACCGCTCGAGGACAACCTGTCGCGGAATCCTCTTGCCCATGGGGTTGCTCCTTTCGCTATGTCGTTCGTGCAAGGAACTGCAGCATCTTGGCGCTCACCGCGTCGGCGAACGCGTCGTCGTTTATGTTGTTGTCGAGCTCGTGGACCTCGACGCCCGCGCCGGTATGCTTCTTGATGGCGTCGAAGAGCGACCGGTCGGCCTCTGGCCACCAGAACTCCTTGCCAGGCGCGTCCAGCATCGAGACACCCCGTAGCGGCAGAAAGATGGCCGCCGGTCCGGCAGACCGGCTGACCTTCTCAGCGATGATGCGCCCCAACTCGGCGTTTTCCTCAGGGGAGGTGCGCATCAGCGTCACGTTTGGATTCCAGTGGTAGAAGCGACGGTCCCTGAACTTCTCAGGCACCGTCTCGGGCGCCCAGAAGTTGGCCATGTCCACGCATCCGGGCACGACCACCTGCGGAATGCCCTTCTTGGGCGCCGCGTCCATCCGCGTGGGGCCCGCCGTTAGGACTCCGCCCACCAGCTCGTCGGCCCACTCGGTGGGCGTAATGTCGAGCACCCCGGTGATGTATCCGTCGTCTATCAGGCTTTCCATCGTCTGGCCACCTGTCCCCGTGGCGTGGAACACGAGCACCTCGAACCCGTTCTCTTCCATGATGCCGCGGCAACGGTTGACTATCGGAGTCGTGTTGCCGAACATCGAGGCGGCCAGGAGCGGCTTTTCTCGGATTGCGGGCGTCGGCGTCTCGACCATTCCCACGATTGCACCGGCGGCATTGGCGTATATCCGCGCGCTGATTCTGTTGACACCGGCAACGTCCACCACCGAAGGCACCATTACGACATCTTTGGTCCCGACGTAGGGCTTCGTGTCCCCGGAAGCCAGCGTGCTGACCATCACCTTCGGGACGCCCACAGGCAGCGCGCGCATCGCGGAGGTCCCGATGATCGTCCCGGCCGATCCCCCCATCGCGAGCACCCCGTCTATCCTTCCAGCGTCGTACAGCTCCTTCACGACCGCCGCAACGCCGCGTGTCATGACTTCCATCGCGTACCCACGGTCGGCCTTTGCCTGCAGCTCCTCGACCGTCGATCCGCCGGCTTCTGCCACACGCTCTCGCGGCACATCCGCGGGGAACGCCGGCATCCCTACCACGCTTGTGTCTATGACGACGACTGCGTGGCCCCGCCGCTCGACCTCCTGCTTTACGAAGGCGAACTCGGGCCCCTTCGTGTCCAGTGCGCCCACGATTGCGATCCGCTTTCCCATCGCTCGCTCCCTTCGGCTACGGTCTAGATCCCAAGATGCTGCCGCCTTGCCTCGGTGTCGACCGCGAACTCCTTCCCCGTGGCGTGGTGAACGATGCGGCCGGCGGTCAGCACGTACACCCGGTCGGCGAGCACATCCGCGATCCTCTGCTGCTGCTCGACGAGCAGCAGGGCAGTCCCCATCTCTCTGAGCCGCCGCAACGTTGCGATGAGGTGCTGGACAACCAGCGGGGCGAGACCCTCGGAGGGCTCATCGAGCAACAGCAGGGCGGGATTCGTGACCAACGCGCGGCCGATGGCCAGCATCTGCTGCTCGCCTCCGCTCAGCCGTGTCCCTGGCAGTTTCCTCCTCCGGGCGATCTCGGGGAAGAGGTCGTAGACCGCGTCAGGAGTCCACGCCGTGCCGTCGGCTCCCTTGCGGAAGGTGAGTCTCAGGTGCTCGTCGACCGACAGAGACGGGAAGAGACGGCGGCCCTGAGGGACGTACCCGATGCCCAGGGACGCCGCCTGGTGCGAGTGCAGCCCGTCGATCCGGCGGCCCCTGAACGTGATGAGGCCGTGAGAGGCGGGCGGGGTCATGCGCAGTATCGAGCGCAAGAGGGTTGTCTTCCCCATGCCGTTGCGCCCAACAACCGCGACGCACTCGTGCCCCGCCGCGAGCGACACGTCCTGGAGCACATGGCTCGTACCGTAGAAGGCATTCAGACGGACGACTTCGAGCAGGTATTCACCCATGGTTGACCCACTCGCCCATGTAGACTTCCTGGACGCGGGCGTCCGCACGCACCACATCGGGCGCGCCATCCGCGATCACCCGCCCGTTGTGCAGCACGGTCACGCGGTCGGCAAGCCCGAGCACCACATCCATGTCGTGTTCCACGAGCAGCAGTGTCACTGAACGGTCGAGGCTCCCGAGGAAGCGCATCATGCGCTGGCGCTCAGAAGGCGCCAGTCCCGCGACCGGCTCGTCGAGCATCAGCAGCCTCGGGCGGGCGGCAAGCGCAACGCCGATCTCGAGCTGGCGCTGCTCGCCGTGCCCCAGGGCGTCGACCTTCGCCGAGATCCTTTCACCCAGTCCGACGAACTCTGCCACTTCTCGCGCCCTGTCGAGGCGCGCCGAGTTACGGCGCCAGGGCTTGAGGACATTGGTGGATACGCTCCCGCCAGAGGCAAGAAACAGGTTCTCTTCCACGGTGAGGTCCAGGAAGAGATTGGTGACCTGGTACGTCCTGCCGATGCCCAGCCGGGCCCTCTGCTGAACGCTCAGGTGGGTGACGTCTTCTCCAAACAGCGACACGCGGCCATGATCTGGTGGTATCTCGCCCGTGATCGAGTTGAAGAGAGTCGTCTTTCCGGCACCGTTTGGGCCAATGAGGCCCCGGCGCTCACCGGCGGGGATGGAGAGGCTCACATCATCGAGGGCAGTAATGCCTCCGAAGGTCTTGGTGAGCCTCTCCGCTCGCAGAGCTTCCGGCGATCGGTGGTCCATGGTGCGCGTTCTACTTGTGCCAACCCGAATCCGCCATGGTGCCTACCTTCCGCGAAGCCGAGGGAGTCTCGCGAGCACCGCCGCGCAGTCACTCGGCGGGAAATCACGCGAGTCCGGAGGCGCCGCAATGTAGGCCTCCGGGTCGAACGGGCCGAACTGGGAAACATCCTTGAAGGTCGCGATGACGGTGTTAGCCAGGATGTTCCCGATGCGCTGGACCTTCCGGATGTAGATGTTCTGAACCGGGTTGCCGTACTCGTCCAGATAGAATGGGCCGCGTGGAGCGTCCGGCATCCTGGTCGCGCGCAGCGCCTTGATGAACGCGTCGCGGTCCTCGATCCTTCCACCGACAGCCGCGATAGCGCGAAGCACCATCTTGGCCCCGACATAGCCGTGCTCGGCTGAGGTTGGAGGGATCTCATTCCACCGCTTCATGTAGGCGTCCCGGAACCTCAGGAAGGCCGGGGTCTTGAGCGTCTCCGCGTACTGTATTGCCGACAGCGAGCCAATTGCGCTGTCGCCGAGCTCCTGGAGTGTGATGGGCTCGTAGGCGTTGGACGCGCCGAGCAGAACGTACTTGTCAAGGAGGCCGAAGTCGCGGAACTGCTTGTAGAATGCCACCATGTCCGTCCCAGCGCCGTCGTACATGACCGCGTCCACGTCGCGCGGCATCGCTGCTATGATTGAGCTGTAGTCACGCGTCCCGACAGGGTGCCAGATCTTGACAACCTCCTTGCCGCCGGCCATGCAGAAACCCCGGATGAAGCCCCCGAGCTGGTTCCACGGGAACGAGTAGTCCTGTCCAATGGAGACGATGCGGCGGTACCCGAAGGTCCGGGCCACGTACTGGCCAAACGGGAACATCGGCTGAGCACCGCTCCAACCCGCGCGCACCACATTGTGCGCGCGCAGCCGCATTGTGATGTCCTCAGGGGCGGAGTAGCCGATTACCACTGGCAGGCCGGTGCCCCTCGCCCAGTCCACCATGGCCAGGCCCTCTCCACCGCAGGTGGGTCCCACGACGGTATCCACCCTGTCACGCTCGTGGACCGCCCGCACCTTGGTCATCATTATGTCCGCGGTGCACTGGGTGTCCTCGATGAAGGTGCGAATGCGGCGCCCGGCCGCCATGTAGTTGGCCTCTTCAAAAGCGAGAATGGAGCCCCTGATCTGCGGCTCGCCGAAGGCCGTGAACACGCCCGTGCGTGCCCCGAGCAGCCCCACGCGTATCTCGCGGGCCTGTCCCAGGGACTGCAGGGCGCCAATGGGGGAAAGGACCATGACAACGGCAATTGCGGCTACTGCTGTCCAGGTAACCGCCCTGGTCCAGGGCCTGAAGCTGCTCACCCTTCCTTTCATCGCTGTTCGACCTCCTCTCTTGATTCTCCCCGCTGAGACGTACCCCACAACGGCGGAGCGGATCTTGACCAGCCTGTACTGCCTTGCTCTACCCCGTGCCGCTTGCCTGACCCCTGCAATGGCCCCCGGCGGCCATTGACCCGCTGCGACTCCGGCGGCTGGCTGACGCCCTCTAGGCTCTCCGCCCTGGGACGGCCCGCCCTCTTCTGCGTCCGCACTCCATGTAGCCGGCTGGAGCGCGCTCCGGATGCCTCTCTTCTCCGGGCTCGACGCCGGTCAGCGCGCTTGCCAGGCTCCGCCCCACAATCGCTGCGGCTTCTTCCAGTTGCGGCTCGTCGAGGCCCGCAAAGCACAGCCGCATTGCGTATGGATCGCCTCCGCTCGGCCAGAAGGCCGGGCCTGCCACGAAGTCGACCCCCTTCGCCGAGGTGCTCTTCAGCAGGTCGGCGGCCTGCACGGGGGCGGGGAGCCGCGCCCACACGAACAACCCGCCCTCAGGTCTGCGAGCCATCAGGCGGCCGCGAGCGTGCCGCGCGAGCGAGGCCAGGAGCAAGTCTCGCTTCGACCGGAGGCGCTGGCACGCCCGCCGGAGATGTGGCTCAAGCAGGTTCTCCTCAAGCAGCCGCGCCATCGCCCACTGCGGGAGGCTGCTGACGTGCAGCCCGCCCCCGGCCTTGGCAACGGCTGCCTGACGTATGACGCCGGGCGGTCCCGCGATCCATCCGACGCGGACCCCGGGGAAGACCAGCTTCGAGAAGGTGCCCACATGTATGACACCTCCCCATGTGTCGAGCGCCTTCAGGCGTGGAAGCCGCGCACCTTCGTAGCGGAGCTCCCAGTAGGGATCGTCTTCCACAATCGGTACCGCGCGGCGGGCGGCGGCTTCGATGAGCAGATGCCTCCGCTCGAGCGATAGAGAAACACTGCTCGGGTTCTGGAATGTCGGGATTACGTAGATCAGCTTCGGCCTCGTGTAGGCCAGCACGGATTCAAGAGCCTCCAGATCCAAGCCGTCACCGTCAGTCGGCACGCAGATGATGCGCGCGCCAACACCCTGGAAGGCCTGGATGGCACCGCGATACGTGGGCCCTTCGGTAACCACAGTATCGCCTGGGTCAACCAGGATTGACGCCAGGATACTCAGCGCCTGCCGCGCCCCTGCGGTGATGAGGATCTCCTGTGGCCGGACGTCGGCGCCTCCCGCATGCAGGTGAGCGGCCAGTGCAGCGCGCAGCGCGGGAATCCCCTGCGGGGGGCCCGGCTCGAAGGCTCGTGCGCCCTCGCGCTCAAGGACCAGGTCGAACATCTGCCTGAAGGTGCCGATTATGGACGGATCGGCCGCGACCTTACCCGAGGCCAGGCTGAGCCTGCCCGCCTGTTCTGTGTTCACCTCACCCATGAACGGGCGCGTTACCCTGCTGATTGATGCGGAGAACTGCGGCTGCCACGAGGGGTTGGGCACCGCGCGGTCGAGGGGAAGGGCCGCGAATGTGCCCCGCCCCACGCGGCTGCGCACCCATCCACGGCGCTCAAGCTCGCGATAGGCCTGAACCGCTGTGTTCCTGCTGACACCGACCAGTTCCGCGAGCGCTCTCTGCGGAGGTAGCCGTTCGCCGATGGCAATGCGGCCGTGCCCGATTCGGTGCTCGATCTCGGACGCTATCTGGAGGTACAGGGGGGTCTGCGACGATGAATCGATGCGGAACCCCGCGAGCCACGTCCCCACCGGGCCTTCCGGCATCAACCTCGTCAGCGCCGATCTGTTCATGTGGCCCCCTGGGCGCGCGCAGCCCTTGTGCGGCCGTTTCTCTGCGAGAGGCCAGTGACAGAGTAGGTGCGCAGCGATGATCCGTAAAGTACCAGGGGCGAATTGGTTCTCTCGCGTCCGTCACGCACACAGATACTACCCGGGCTCCTTTCCGCGTTCCTGCTTCGGACGGCAAGATCTCTGTGCGGCGCGGAGCACACAGCAGGCCCCGCAGCGCGGAGCTGTGGGGCCTGGTCGCTGAAGGGTCGGGGGTGGAAACCGGCACGACGTCCTCCGGCACCGTTGGACCAGAGGGGACACCCCCGACCCGAGCCTTCGCCTGCACACTTCAGCCACTCGCAGCCAAGAATCCTCCCATACATTCCGCCGGCCTCCGCGGGCCAGCCAACTTCAGTGCCCGGGTGCCCGGGTGGTTCAATCCAAGTGAAGTTCTGTGGCCTCCTGGAAGGAACTTCACCAACCTGTGTCGAACACAGCATCACTTCGGGCATCCAGCTTCATACGCACCCCTCGCGCCATACTCCGCTGCGGCCTGCCCGGTGGGACGCTCAAGGAGGAGGACCACATGCGCAAGATCATCGCCCTTGCCTTCGCGATCTCGCTTGTAGTGGCGGCAACCTCCGTCCAGCCCGTACCGATGTCCACCGCCGGTCACGGTGACGGCGAGCTGCTGAACGGTGGCTGGGCCGGTCACGGTGACGGCGAGCTGCTGAACGGTGGCTGGGCCGGTCACGGTGACGGCGAGCTGCTGAACGGTGGCTAGCCGAAGCCACAAGCGGAGGGAAGACCGTGACGCTTGGTGAGAAGGTCCGCCAGGCCCGCAAGAGCCGTGGCCTGACTCAGCGACGGCTGGCAGCGGGCGACCTATCCGAGAGCTTCATCAGCATGCTCGAGCACGACAAGGTTCGCCCTTCACTCGAGACGCTGCGGGTGCTAGCCGGCCGGTTGAACGTGCCGCTTGCAGATCTGCTCGATGCCGACCCCCCCCCGCGCAAGAAGGTGGCCCTGAAACTCGAACTCGGTACATCGCTGTTGCGGAAACACAGCTTCACCGAAGCCCTGGAAGCATTCCAGGAGGCGGAACGGGCTTCGGCTCCGGATCCCGGGTTGGAGATCGCCTTCCGCATCCAGATGGGGTTGGGCCAGGCGCTCACGGGTCTGAGGCAGTTTGAGCTGGCCGAACTCCACCTGGAGCGCGGGCGTGCTATCGCGGGTGCGCTCGGGCGGCCGGATCTCGTCGCGCGCGTGGCAAGCGCCACTGGGTTCCTTTCCCTCCGGCAGCGCGACTACCCGGCCGCCCGAGATGCGTTCTCCCGGGCCTTGAGCGCGATCCGCTCAGTCGTCCCTGTAGACGTTGAGTTCGAGGGCAGGCAACTGGCCAACCTCGGTCGGACCTACTCGGAACTCGGCCTACCCGCTCAGGCCCTTGACTGCTACCAGGCAGCCCTCGAACGGCTCGAGCCGCTGGGTGATGTGGGCGCGATGGGACTGCTCCACTTCAACCTCGGCGTCGCCTACGAGCGGCAGCAAGCCTTTGATCTGGCCCATGACCACCTGGCGCGGGCCGCCCTGTTGTTCGAAGCCCAGGAGAACCTCCATCTGCTGGGCACGGTCAAGCGCAGCCTGGGCATCCTGCTGGTGAGCCGCGGACGCCTCGGTGAGGGAACAGAGGCGCTCGAGCAGAGTCTTACCCTTGCCGCGCGCCTGGCCGACGACGCCGGACGGGCGCAGACGCTGACCGAGCTCGCCCGGGCCGCCATGCTGCGCGGAGATCTCGCGGAGGCGCGTGGCCAGGCAGAAGAGGCGATCCGCCTTTCAGTGAAGCTCCAGGATCCTTCAGAGGCGGCGCGGGCCGAGGCAGTGGTGGCAGCGGTCTGCCATCGTGAGGGCCGTCTCGACGAAGCCGCCCACAGGTACGCCTTCGCGCTGGAGCAGTTCGAGCGTCTCCAAGCAGCGGGAGAGATCGCCCGGATCAGCCGTGACTACGCCTTCCTCGCGCTCGAGCGCGGGGAGGAGGGAAGCGCGGCCAGGCTCTTCGCCCGGGCGTTCCGCGCCCAGGAGGCCGCTCTCGCCGCAAGTTAGACTACCAGCACCCGGCCGGCTTCGGAGGTGGGCGCGATGCCCGACCATGGGGATGAGGCAGGCCCGCCGCGCGGCCAGCGTGTGGATCTCGTCTTCGAGGGCGGAGGGGTCAAGGGGATCGGGCTGGTCGGTGCCCTATCGGTCCTCGAGGAGCGCGGCTTCGTGCCCCAGAACGTGGCCGGGACCTCCGCCGGCGCCCTCGTTGCTGTCCTGCACGCAGCCGGGTACTCTGCCTCGGAGCTGCGCGAGATCATTCTGAAGCTTGACCTGCGCAGGTTCTTGGATGCCGCCTGGGAAGATCGCATACCCGTCGTCGGGATGCCGCTCAGCATCCTGCTGGACCAGGGGATCTACGAGGGTGACGCATTCCTCGCGTTTGTGCGCGGCCTGCTGGAGGCGAAGCGCGTGCGTACGTTCTCCGATCTGATCCACCCCGAGTTTGCGGATCAGCCACGATACCGGTACCGGGCTCAGGTGATCGTTTCAGACCTGACCGAACGCCGCCTGCTGGTGCTACCCCGGGACGCGCAGAGGCTCGGCGTGCGCCCGGATGACCTCGACGTGGCGCTGTCGGTTCGGATGAGCATGAGCATTCCCATCTTCTTTGAACCGGTGCGGTTTCGGCACGCGCGTACCGGGCGGGTGCACTTGATAGTCGACGGCGGGATGCTGTCCAACTTCCCGGTCTGGTTGTTCGACACCGAGGATGAGCCACCGTGGCCCACCTTCGGACTGTTGCTGGTCGAGCCCGATCCGAGGACCCCGGTGTCCGAACGCCTGCCCAGGCCCGAGGAGGCCCGCGGTCCGGCCCGCAGGGTGGTTGACTACCTCAAGAGCATCGTTCTGACCATGCTGGAAGCCCACGATCGCCTCTACGTCGAGAGCGCCGACTTTGCGCGCACGATCCCGATACCAACGCTCGGCATCGGAGGCACGGAGTTCCACCTGCCGCGCCACCAGGCCATGGCCCTGTACGAGTCCGGCCGGATCGCGTCCGAACGGTTCCTTTCGTCCTGGGACTTCGAGGGGTACGTCGCCGAGTTCAGGCAGGGCAAGGACCAGTCGCGCCGGAGGGAGATCGCAGGCCGGATTCGACGGGCACGGACGCTACGGCCTCGAGGGGAGTCCTGATGCCGCGAATCGTGCCCGACGCGTGGATGCCCGAGTGCCGCATGCAGCGCATCATCACCCACTGGACCGGCGGAGCGCACCACGCCGGCTCAGAGGACCGGGAACACTACCATGTCCTGATCGAGTCCGACGGACGTCTGGTGCGCGGCGACCACGCAATATCGGACAACGTGAGCACGGCCGGCGACGACTACGCCCGGCACACCCGGATGATGAACGCGGGAAGCATCGGCATCGCGGCATGCGGCATGGCCGGCGCCATGCAACGACCGTTCCGGGCCGGAAGGTACCCGATGAACGCTGGCCAGTACGAGGTGATGGCAGCGGTGGTAGCCGATCTCTGCGAGCGGTACCGCATACCGGTGGCTCCCCGCACTGTGCTGGGGCACGGCGAGGTCGAGTCCGCGCTCGGCGTGCCGCAGGGAGGCAAGTGGGATCCCATGGTGCTGCCATGGGATCCGCAGAGGTCCACGGTCGAAGTGGGCGAGGCATTTCGCGCGAGGGTTGTGCAAAGCATGGGTGGCGCCGCGCGAAGGGAGCGGCTACTTCCGGTGCTCGTGGTCGTGGACGGCCGCACGGTCTCGGACGAGGGACTGCTCAAGGGCGGGTCTGCATGGTGCCCCCTGCGACCGCTGGCCGACCTCTTGGGCTGGGCGATCCTCCGTATTGACGGTCGGGACGCCACCCTGCGCACCGAGGTTGGGGACTGCGATCTGGCCGCGAATGTGCGGGGCGACCGCGGCTACGTGAAGATCTCCGAGTTGTGTGCCCGGTTGGGATGGCCGGCTCCTGTCTGGGACGCTGCCACGCGCACGGTCCGCGTGCACTCATTCAAGGGAGAGAGGGGGTCGCGATGAGCGATCAAGAACAGCGGGAGATGGTGGCGGGTTTGGCGCGGAGCGTGGTGGAGGTCATCGCGCCCCAGGAACTGCCCGGCTTTTCTGCCTGTCAGGAGGCGTTCTTCGCGGATGCCGCGGGCTCCCTGGAGGATCGGACCCGTGAGGCCGCGCTGCGCGCGTCTGGCACGGCCGGGGGAGCCGCGGTGGTTTCCCCGGTCGCGCTGGCAGTGGCCAGCGAGGTCGTGGCGTTCATACTGAACGAGATCAAGAAGACGCTCAGACAGGAAGCGGCGAGCGCAATCAGCGCGTTCGTCAAACGGTGGTTGGCCAGGTTGCGATCCGCGGGTCGGACCGGTGAGCCGGGCGTCCAGGGAGGACCTGGGGAGGAGCGGTCGGAGCCGGACGCGCCGCCCGAGCTCAGTTCCGGCCAGATCGCGCAGATCTACGTGCTGGCCGTCGAGACCGCCCGCCAGTTCCGCCTGTCCACATACGAGGCCGCCCGCATGGCCGACGTCACGGTCCGGAGTCTGGCCGCGGGAGAGCCGTAGCCGAAACCGCTACCTGCGCGACCGCGCCGCCATTCGCGCTGCGGCTTCGAGCCTGCGCCGGGACTGCCGGATGTCACCTGCCCGCGCGAGCGCCTCGCCGAGACCCTCCAGCGCCCGGGCCGTCAGGTCATCGTGCCGGGCAGACCTGCGTGATTGGCCAAGCGCCCTTCTGAACGCCGCGGTCGCCTCGGGTACATCATGCCTTCTAAGGGCAAGCAGGCCTTCAGCCAGGATCTTCCGAATGGCGATGCGGGGGTCGGCCAGGACTGATGGTTCTGGAATCCGCTCAAGCGCGCCCGCCGCCCGGTCGTTGGCCCCCGACTCGATCTCAACCTCTGCCAGGAGCAGACAGGCCTCTGCGCGGCGTCGGTGCCACCCGTGGGCCGTGGCGATCTCGATGCTGAGCTCGATCGCGCGGCGCGCGGCATCGGTGCCGCCGGCCTTCCGCGCCTCCTGTGCCCATGCCAGCAGGCCTTCCACAGCTGCCAGATGCTGATCGGCGACGCTGCCTGCCATGCTGGACAGCGCCATCTCCAGCCTGCGGCCCAGGTAGCGCAGGGTATCCATGGAGGGGTCCGCGTGCCCGCTTTCCATCTGGCTGATGAAGCTCTTGGTGTAGACATCGCCGGCCAGGTGTGTCTGGGTCATCCCGATCTCGCGTCTGCGCTCGCGGATCCGTCCTCCGATCGGAACATCCTCGGGTGATGCGTGGCGCCGTGATGGATGACGTCCCATCCGATGGTCTCCCTGCGCGGGTGGGGATACTTCACCCCACCTTGTTTGCTCCCCAATAGAGTAGTCGCTTTCCACTGGCGTGGCTACACCGATCTTCGCGCGCCTTGACACACCATGGTCCGTCTGTTATACGGTGGCCAACACCGCGCAGGGGGAGGCACAGTGAAACCCAGTTCCTGGAAGGGAATCATCGCGGCGTACCAGGAGTTCCTGCCGCCCGTGGCCACACCGGTCACGCTGCACGAAGGCAACACGCCCCTGGTTCCCTCATCGTGGCTGGAAGGGCGCCTGGGGCGCCGCGTGTGGCTCAAGATGGAAGGCAGCAACCCAACGTGCTCGTTCAAGGACCGCGGCATGACCGTCGCCGTGAGCCGGGCCGCGGAGGAGGGCGCCCGTGGAGTGATCTGCGCTTCCACCGGCAACACCGCGGCCTCGGCCGCCGCCTATGCCGCCCGGGCAGGGCTTTCGTGCGGCATTCTGCTGCCCGCCGGCGCGGTGGCTCGGGGGAAGCTTGTTCAGGCCGCGGCGCACGGCGCGCGCGTGATCGCGGTTGAGGGGGAGTTCGAGGAGATCCTCGGCATGGCGATGAAGCTGGCAGCGGAAGAGGGATACACGCTGGTCAACTCGCTCAACCCGCTTCGGCTCGAGGGACAGGCCACGGCATCGTACGAGATCTGCGATGCATTGGGCCGCGCGCCTGCGGCCGTGGTTCTTCCGGTGGGGAACGGCGGCAACATCACCGCGTATTGGATGGGGTTCCTCCGCTACCATGCGGCGGGGCGGATCAACTCGCGCCCCTGGATGATAGGAGTGCAGGCCGAGGGTGCCAACCCCCTGGTGCGGGGCTCGCCCGTGGCCCGTCCCGAGACCGTGGCGTCGGCGATCCGCATCGGCCGTCCGGCAGGATGGAAGGGTGCGGTCGAGGCCGTGGAGGCCTCGGGGGGCCGGTTCCTGCAGGTGAGCGATGCCGAGATCCTCGCGGCCCAGCGGGCGCTCGCGGAGGAAGGGGTTTTCGTCGAGCCCGCCTCGGCCGCCGCTGCCGCGGGCGCCCTGCATCTTCCCGAGGCCGGGTTTCCCGACGGCGACCTTGTGTGCGTGCTGACGGGCCACGGCCTGAAGGACCCCGACGCCGTGCGAATGTTGGAGCCGAAGCGGGTGCCGCTATCGCCGGGAGGATTGCGGGCCGCGCTCGCGTAGCCCTGTGGCGAGGAGGGGAACCGTGGGGCTCATCGTGCAGAAGTATGGGGGCAGTTCGGTGGCGACGGCCGAGCGCCTGCGGCATGTCGCCTCCCGCGTGGCCTCGACGCGCCGGGAAGGCGCGAACGTGGTGGTCGTCGTGTCCGCGCCGGGACACATGACCGACGACCTGATCGCGCGCGCGCGCGAGATCTCCCCGCGCCCGCCGGCGCGTGAACTCGACATGCTCATGGCAGTGGGCGAGCAGATCTCGATCTCGCTCCTGAGTATGGCGGTCCAGGAGATTGGGGAGCAGGCGATATCCCTGACCGGTGGTCAGGTGCGGATCGTCACCGACGGCGTGCACACGAAGGCCCGAATCCTCGATGTTGACCGGCGGCGCATAGATGCCGAACTGGCGCAGGGCCGCATCGTCATCGTGGCCGGGTTCCAGGGGGTTACCCCCGAAGATGAGATCACAACCCTGGGACGCGGTGGGTCCGATGTCACCGCGGTTGCGCTGGCGTCGGCCCTGGGCGCAGATCAGTGCGAGATCTACACCGATGTGCCGGGCGTGTTCACCGCCGATCCCAGGATCGAGCCCAACGCCAGGCAACTGGCCCGCCTGTCGTACGACGAGATGCTCGAGATGGCCTCCAGCGGAGCAGTCGTCCTGCAGGCCAGATCTGTGGAGTACGCCAAGGCGTACCGCGTGCGGATGCACGTGCGCTCGACCTGGAGCGAGGCGCCAGGCACCATCGTTGAGGAGGTCCCCGACGTGGAACGCATTCGCACGGTTACCGGAGTTACCCACGACGTTGACGTTGCGCGCATCACGATCACCGACGTTCCTGACATCTCGGGCATCGCCCACCGCATCTTCTCGGCGCTGGCCGAGCGGCAGATCAACGTGGACATGATCGTCAAGGCCGCCAGCCGGGGCGGCAAGGCGGACATCTCATTCACCGTGACCAAGGCCGACGCCCCGGTCGCGGAGGAGACCGCCCGAGGGGTGGCGTTGGAGGTCGGCGGTGGGGAGGTGGTGGCCGTCGAGGGCGTGGCGAAGGTCTCGGTCGTCGGGGCCGGCATGGCGAGCAACCCTGGTGTGGCCGCCAAGGTGTTCGGCGCGCTGGCGGATGCGGGCATCAACATCCAGATGATCAGCACTTCGGAGATCAAGATCTCGTGTGTGGTGTCCGCCGAGGAGATCCAGAACGCCGTGCACTCCCTGCACAGCGCCTTCGATCTGGAGGGAGTCCGGCCGGTTCAGTAGGAATCCGCAGTTCGTCTGTTGAAAGGATACAAACTACAGGGGTGAGGCGATGCGGTACTGTGCCCCCACGCACGACCCCGCGGCGCGCGATCCGCTGGTGCGCGCGTGCGAGCCGCTCGTGCGTGGGATCGCCTCCGACTACCGGAACCCGGGTCACGAAGAAGATCTCGTGCAGGTTGGGTTCCTGGGGTTGCTCAACGCCATCGAGCACTTCGATCCATCAAGGGGGACGCCATTCCAGGTCCTTGCCCGCCATTTCATCCGTGGGGAGATCCGGCATTACCTACGGGATCACGCTTCGGTCCTGCGCCGGCCCAGATGGCTGGATCAGGTCAGCGGCCAGATCGAACAGGCGGTGGGCGCGCATCTCGGCGAGAACGGCCGCTACCCCGGGCTCGCCGAGCTGGCCGAGATGCTCTCCATGGACGAGGAATCGTTGACCAAGACCCTCAAGACGCGTCAGGTGGTCCGAACCATCTCGCTCGACGTGGACGACGAGTGTGGCCAGCCCAGGGTGGACGCGGACAGCGCCGGACGACCGCGGACGGCCTGGCTGGAGGTGCCAGTGGAAGACCGGATGATGCTGATAGAGGCCCTGGAGACGCTCAACCCGATCCAGCGCGTCGTCGTCTTCTACATCTTCTTCACCGATCTGACGCAGTCGGAGTGCGCCGCGCGGGTTGCTGATGCCAGACCCGCCCGCGACCTGACCGCTCAATCCTAGACGTCCTCTTCGTATCGCTCCCGCAGGCCCTGAATCACCGTAGGATCCGCCAGCGTTGTTGTGTCGCCCAGCACGCGGCCATCGGCGATGTCGCGCAGCAGTCGCCGCATGATCTTCCCGCTCCGGGTCTTTGGAAGCTCCGCGGTGAACATGATGCGGTCGGGGCGGGCAATCGCGCCGATCTTCTGGGTCACGTGCGCCCGCAACTCGTCGGCCGTATCGCCGCCGCCGTCAATCCCCTCCTTGAGCGTGACGAATGCCGCCAGCGCCTGTCCCTTGATCTCGTGCTGCATCCCGACGACGGCAGCCTCGGCCACCCTGGGATGGGCCACCAGCGCGCTCTCGACCTCCATTGTGCCGATCCGGTGGCCTGCGACGTTGATGACGTCGTCCACACGGCCCAACAGCCAGAAGTGTCCGTCCTCGTCCCTGCGCGCCCCGTCGCCGGTGAAGTACACTCCCGGAATCCGCTCCCAGTACTCTCGGCGAAAGCGGGCCGGGTCGCCGTATATGCCTCGGAGCATCGCAGGCCACGGCCGGCGCAGCACGAGGTAGCCGCCCGTGTTGGGAGGGACCTGGACGCCGTGCTCGTCCACGACCCGGGCCTCAATGCCCGGAAACGGCACCGTGGCCGAGCCGGGCTTCAACGTCGTGATCCCCGGGAGCGGGGTGATCAGAACCATCCCGGTCTCGGTCTGCCACCAGGTATCCACGATCGGGCAGCGGTCTCCCCCGATGTGCTTGCGATACCACATCCACGCCTCGGGATTGATTGGTTCGCCCACGGTGCCCAGCAGCCGGAGCGCCGAGAGATCATGCCGTGCCGGCCAGTCGGCGCCCCACCTTATGAAGGTGCGGATCGCGGTCGGCGCGGTGTAGAGGATTGTGACGCCGTACTTCTCGACGAGCTCCCAGAAGCGGTCGCGCTCCGGCCAATCGGGTGCCCCTTCGTACATCAGGATTGACGCGCCGTTCAGCAGCGGGCCGTACACGACGTAGGAATGACCGGTTACCCATCCGATGTCGGCGGTACACCAGAACAGGTCTTCCTCCCTGAGATCGAAGATCCACTTGGTGGTCAGGTAGGTTCCGACCATGTAGCCGCCCGTCGTGTGGACGATGCCCTTTGGCTTCCCGGTGGTTCCGCTGGTGTACAGGATGTAGAGCAGCTCCTCGCTCTCCATCTCCTCGAATGGGGAGTCCAGGCGCATCCCATCCAGGGCACGGTGCCACCACCGGTCGCGCCCCTCGACCATGTGGATTGCCGCGGCCTCGCCGATGCGCCGTACGACCAGCACGTTCCGCACCATGGGAACATCGGCGATGGCGTGATCCACGTTGCGCTTGAGCGGGATGATCGTGCCTCTGCGATAGCCACCGTCCGCGGTGATGACCGTGTTGGCCTGGGCGTCGTTGATGCGGTCGCGCAGCGCTTCCGCCGAGAACCCTCCGAAGACCACCGTGTGCACCGCGCCGATACGTGCGCAGGCGAGCATTGCGATGGGCAGCTCGGGAATCATCGGCATGTAGATGGCCACGCGGTCCCCGCGCCGTACGCCCATGGAGAGCAGGGCGTTGGCGCAACGGTTCACCTCACGCGCGAGATCCCAGTACGTGAGCACGCGCGTATCTCCGGGCTCGCCTTCCCAAAGGATGGCGGCCTTGCTACGCCGGGCCGTGGTGAGGTGGCGGTCCAGGCAGTTGAAGGCCATGTTGGTGCGGCCGCCCACAAACCAACGCGCTTCCGGCAGTTTCCAGTCAAGGACCTGGTTCCACCTACGAAACCAGTGCAGATCGCCGGCCGCGCGTTCCCAGAAGGCCTCAGGCTCGCGGCCTGCCTCCTCGTAGATCCCCTCGTCGGTGACGACCGCACGTGCTCTAAACGCCTCTGGCGGGGGGAACCTCCGGCGCTCATCCAGGAGTGATTCGATTGGACGGCTGGACATGTGCCGCCTCCGGGTGCCTGGTTTGGGCAGGGTATTCCACCAGGATGCGGCCGAGTCCTATCCCGGCAGGAGAGGGACATTGGGGTCGGTCCGAAGAAGGGATCAACGATGAGTGAGATCACCGACCTGCCGGCCTTGGCGCTGGCAGAGAGGATCCATGACGGGCGCCTCACCGCTATCGGCGTGGTCGAAGCGTACCTGGAGCGGATCTTCCACGAAGACCCGCGGATAGCGGCGTACGTCACCCTCCTGGCCGGACGCGCCCGGGCCGAAGCGGTCACCCGCGATGCCGAGGCGCGTTCAGGGCGCTGGCGCGGGCCGCTGCACGGCGTGCCGGTTGCCGTCAAGGACCTGATCCAGATTGAGGGCGTGCCGCTCACCGCGGGTTCGTCGTTCCTTGGGGGCGAGCCCTCGCCCGAGACCGCGACCGTGGTGCGGTTGCTGGAGGATGCGGGGGCGATCGTGCTGGGCACAACGACGCTGCACGAGTTCGCCCTTGGAATGACCTCACTCAACCCGCACGGCCGCACCCCCCGCAATCCCTGGCGGCTCGATCGCGTGGCGGGCGGATCGAGTGGAGGTTCGGCCGCGGCCGTGGCCGCCCATCTGGCGGCGGGCGCTGTCGGCACCGACACCGGCGGCTCTGTACGCATCCCCGCGGCCCTCTGCGGCGTGGTGGGCCTGAAGCCGACCTTCGGCCGGATCAGCCGACACGGCGTCCTGCCGCTGTCCGGATCGTTTGACACCGTAGGTCCCATAGCGCGGTGCGTCACCGACGCGGCGTTGTTCCTGGGCGTAATGGCAGGTGTAGATCCGGCCGATCCTGCATCACGCGACGTGCCGGTGGATGCCTATCTTGAGCAGGCGGAGCGGGCACGGCCGGGCCTGCGCGTGGGCCGGCTGTCTGGCCCGTTCTTCGAGTCGGACCTCGACCCTGCCGCGGCCCAGGCGGTGGAGGACGCTGCCCGCGCGTGCGTTGAGGCCGGCTTCACCGTTCGTCCGGTTTTCCTGCGGACTCCCGAGGAGGCCAACCTGGCGCAGGTAACGCTGCTTCTTGCCGAAGCGGCCGCGTTCCACCGTGATGCCTATCCGGGGATGCGGGAGCGCTACGGCCGGGATGTGCGCGCACTGCTGGACCAGGGAGAGACAGTCACCGCAGAGATGCTTTCCGAGGCGCGGAAGGTACAGTCGCGGGTCATGGCCGAGATCTCCGGTGTCTTCGGTGAGGTGGATCTCCTGCTGGGGCCTGCGCTGCCCGCCGGCGCCCCTCGTCTGGAGGATGCCGACCCGCAGGGCGCCGCATGGTCCCAGGTGCGCCAGATGCTGGGCAGGTTCTCCCGGCTGCACAACCTGGCGGGCCTTCCCGCGATCGTCCTCCCGGCGGGTCTCACCAGTGAAGGGCTGCCCGTGGCAGTGCAACTGGCCGCGGGCCAGTTCCGCGAGGGCACGCTGCTTGGTTGCGCGCGAGTGATCGAGCAGGCGCTGGGATGGCCGCCTAGTGGATGAGGGCGCGCCCGCGTTCTATCGCGACAGCAGGATCCATCCCAACAGGCCAATTGCCGCGGCCATCGCGATCGCGTACGGAGCGGTGGCCCGCATGACCCTGCCCTCCTGCCCCAGCAGCCCGGTGGTTGCGGTCGCCAGGACCACCTTCGCCGGCGCAATCATCGAGCCGAGCGAGCCCCCGGAGGACTGCAGGGCGGCCATCAGGGCCGGGTTCATGGCCAGCATCTGCGCTCCGTCGCGCTGGAGCGCGCCGAACAGCACGTTCGAGTTGGTGTTGCTTCCGGTGATTACCGCTCCCAGCAGGCCGATGAAAGGCGATATCAACGGGAAGAACGATCCCACCAGCAAGACGAGCCCGCGGGCCAGGAGGTAGGTCATGCCGCTGTAGAGCATGATCATGGCGGTGCCGACCAGGGCCAGTATCGTAAGCGTTGTTGGCAGTCCCTGCTTGCTCACGCCCTTCCAGACAGCGCCCCAGTCCGGCGACGGGCGGCCCAGTAGATTGAACAGCACTGCCGCGATCCCTGAAGCGTATAGGAGCAGCGCGCCGGGGTGGCCGAAGATCGGGAGCGCAAAGGCCCCTGCACCCGTCTTCCAGCCCAGGCCGGTCGTGATCTCGGGGTACCTGAAGGAGAACGCCACGTGCTCGAGGGTCTGGTGCAGCCCTGGCACGAACGTGGCCGAGGCTATCACAGCGATTAGGACGTAGTAGGGCAGAAAGGCCATCTGGAACGGCATCTCCCCGGTACCGGAGCCGGCAATCTGCTCCAGGGGGGCACGCGTGGGCACGGCGCCGGCGTCACCGCGCCTGCCCAGTCGGGTGAGGCCGATGCCGACGGCGAGGCCGACCATTCCGGCGCCGAACGAGGCGATCGTCCAGTGCTGCGTGACGGAAAGCACCAGGTGCGTCAGGCCCATCGCCAGGCCCATCGTCAGGATCGAGCCGAACGCGCGCCCAGACGATCGGGCTCCGCCGTGCATGTGGGCGACCGCGAACCCGCTTGCAACCGCGGAGAGCCCCAGGAACACCGCGATCCAGTTTCCCATCTCGTGCGGCGGCAGGCCGGTGACGGCGCGGAGCGCCTGGAACGAGGAGGCCATGTCTCCCATCGTTACCGACCAGGCGTGGCCGATCAAAGGGATCGCGGCGGACTCAAGCGGCGTGAAGCCCAGCCCCAGGAGCAGTGGGGCGGTTACTGCGACGGGAACGCCGAACCCGGCCACTCCCTGCAGGAACGAGCTGAACGCGAACCCGATTATCAGCAACTGCAGCACGCGGTCGCCGGTGAGGTGCCCGATGGCGCGCCCGATGCTCCGTATCGCGCCCGACTCGTCGGCGAACTTGTACAGGACCAGGGCAGCCCAGATGATGTAGAGCACGTGAAGGCTCAAGGCAAGAGAGCGCCACAGCGCAACGGCCACACCACCTGCCGGCACCGCGAAGATGGTCAGACCAAGCGCGGCGGCGGCAGCCAGCGCCACGGCGCCCGACCGCACGCCACTCCAGTTCAGTCCCAGCAAACCCACGAGCACGATGACGATGGGTACGGCGGCCAGCCCGACGCGCCACACTTCATCGGGCATTGGGATCACCCCGGCTGGTGTCATCCTGCAGTACGCCTCCTCAATCCGCAGATGCGATGAACGAACGACAAGATTCCATCCTGACCGACCGATCACCTCCACCTGGAAGGACGCCCGCCGCGGTTGAGGCGGGGAAAGGGGCGGTGTACACTGGGATAAGGCGGGCGTTTGGAGGCTTCTGTTGCAGGCGATCGAGAACCTAAAGACGTTTTTCGCGCAGCCGCGCGAGGTCGCGGCGGTATATCTTTACGGCCGGTACGGTCATGGTCCGAGCTACCCCGACACGGACATCGAGGTTGGCTTGGTCTTCGACGACGGCACAGAAGAGGACGAGGTGCGCGAGTTCCTCGACCGTATCTCCGACGTCAACCCTCTGGGGGGCGAACCGGGCGTAGTCATGCCGTTCGCGCTCAACTCGCACATCCTCCCGGTTATTCACGAGGTTCTGACGAGCGGGACGCTGCTGGTGGACAACCGTCCCCAGGTGCGGGAGTCCTTTGTCGAGCAGGCCCGGCAGCGATTGGCGGATGAACGCGCCGGCCTTCTGGACGACGCCAAGGAGGCCATCATGCAGGCCCGATCGCTCGGCCTTGCCGTGACGGCCACCGCCGGGTTCGTGCTGCCCCAACCGCCCGGGTATCTGGATCCGATCCGCATCGGCTGGCGCATCGGGCGAATCCTGGCATCCGTAGCCGTGCTCGAGGCTACCACGCGCGACCTGGAAGCCGTGGCAAGAGATCCCGAACGGCTCGGCCAGTCTGTGGGGTGGTTCAGCAATGCCGCGGGTGCCGCGGCCGGCATAGCCAAGGCCATGCTGACGATGTTCAACATGGAAAGGCCGCCGCGCCGCTGGCAGGTGTTTCTTCCCATCGCGGATACCGGGCTGATGACGATGGACCTGGCGCTTCATCTGGGCGCGCTCACCGAACTGCGGTGGCAGATGCTGGCCTCCGGCGGGATCCACTCCACGGACCGGATGCTGGGCGGAATCCGCGCGGGTCTCGCGCCCTTGATCGCCTTCGCCCGGCTGGCGGCCTGGTACTGCGAAATGCCTGGCGGCCGCGGCGACGCCAAGGTCCATTGAGCCAGCAGCCGCGATCATCCCAGAATCAGCCAAGGAGACCGAAGTGAGCGATCCCCTGACCTTGAAGATCCTGCCCACGCCCAACGTCAACGCCCTGAGGTTCTTGGTCGGCCGCAGGCTAACCGAAGGCCGCAGCCAGACATTCCGTTCAGAGAAGGAAGCCGCCGGTCACCCGCTGGCGGCCGGCCTGTTTGCCATTCCCGGGGTCGTTCAGGTGTTTGTGCTGAACGACTTCGTGACCGTCACGCGCGACCCGGCGGCGGGGTGGGACGAGATCGCCGGTCGCGCCGAAGCCACGATCCGGGAGCACCTGGCCGGAAGCTAGACCGCCGGCCGCTCAATCACCAGAGCCACCGGGTTCTCGAGCAGCCGACGTATCTCGCCCAGGAACCGAGCGGCTTCTACTCCGTCGGTGACGCGGTGGTCTGCCGATAGCGTTGCCTGCATCACGGTCGCGACGGCCAGTCTGCCCTCGCGCACCACCGCCTGCGGTCTTGCCGTGCCCACGGCCAGGATTGCCGCCTGTGGCGGATTGATGATCGCGGCGAATGCGTCCACATCGAACATCCCCAGGTTACTGACAGTGAAGGTGCCGCCGACGAGGTCTTCGGGGCGCAGGCGTCCGGTGCGCGCGCGGTCGGCGAGCCCGCGGGCCTCGACAGCGATCTGCCAGACCGGCTTGCGAACGCAGTCATAGAGCGTCGGCACGATCAGCCCCTCGGGCAGCGCGACCGCAACGCTGACGTTCACTTCCGACAGACGTCGCACCGCGCCGTCCGCGAACACGGCGTTCAGGTTGGGGAACCGCACCAGCGCCAGCGCCGCCGCTTTGACGATCAGGTCGTTGATCGAGACCTTCTCGGCCTCGCTCCTTCCGTCGTTGAGCTGCCGGCGCAACGCCAGAGCATCGTCCACGGCGACCGAGACCGAGATGTAGAAGTGCGGCGCCTGCTGCTTGCTTTCGGTCATCCGCCGGGCGATAGTCTGGCGCATGCGGGTCAGGGGGATCTCGGTCGCGGGTGCGGCGCCCGGGCCTGCGGCTGCCCGCGAGGCCGTTGCCCGCAAAGCCGCCACGGCCGCCTCGACGTCCTCCTTTGTGATCCGGCCCTCCGGGCCGGTGCCGGGGATCGCCGACAGCGATATCCCGTGCGCCGCGGCCATCTTCCGGGCAAGCGGCGAGGCGCGCACCCGCGCTGCGGTATCTGTCGCAGCCACGCGCTCGATAGGCGTCTTCACAGATGTCGGGCCGGTTTGCTCACCGGACCGGGCGAGCAGCGCGATCGGCGCGCCGACCGCCGCCACCTCGCCGGCGGGCACGAGCACTTCGGTAAGCACGCCGTCCCACTCGGCCTCGAGACTCACGTTCACCTTGTCGGTTTCGATCTCGGCGATTGCCTCACCCTGCGTGACCGGGTCACCGGGCTGTTTCATCCACCGGATGACCTTGCCTTCCGTCATGGCATCGCCCATCTTGGGCATGATCACCTCAGCCATCGCTCTGTCCTCCCGAGGGCCGTGCATTGGGCGTTGGGATCTCCCGATAGAGGGTCCTGGCAGCCGCCCTCACGATGTCCTCAGCGCCCGGGAGGGCCAGAATCTCGATATTGCGCGCGTACGGCATTGGAACGTCGGCACCGGTGACCCTTTCAACCGGCGCGTCCAGGGAGTCAAACGCGCCCTCGGCGATCGTGGCGGCGATCTCGGCCGCCGTCCCGAACGGCCGCCACTGCTCCTGTACGACCACCGCCCGATGCGTCCGGCGCACCGACTCCAGGATCGTGCGCTGGTCCAGCGGTCGGAGCGTACGTAGGTTGATCACCTCGGCCTCGATACCCTCCACTGCAAGGTGCTCCGCCGCTTCCAGGGCGACCCCCCGCATGCGGCTGTAGGCCACGATCGTGACGTCGCCGCCCGACCGGGCGATCTCGGCTGCGCCGAACGGCATCGCGAAGTCACCGTCGGGCACCTCGCCCTTGAATCCATATAGCGAGGCGTGCTCGAGGAAGATCACCGGGTCGCTACCGCGGATCGCAGTACGGAGCAGTCCCTTGGCCTCGGCAGGCGTGGCCGGCACAACTACATGCAGACCCGGGATGTGCGCGTAGAGGGCCTCCAGGCTCTGTGAGTGCTGAGCGGAGAGCTGGACGCCCGCGCCGTTGGGCCCGCGGACGACCAGGGGGATGTTCACCTGCCCGCCGGAGAAGTACCGGATCTTTGCCGCGTTGTTGACGATCTGGTCGAAGGCCACCAGGGAGAAGTTCCAGGTCATCATCTCAACGATCGGCCGCAGTCCGAGCATCGCCATGCCGATTGCTGCGCCGATGAATCCGGTCTCGGAGGTGGGGGTGTCAATGACCCGGCGGGGGCCGAAGCGTGCCAGCAGATCGGCGGTTACGCGGAACGTGCCCTGGTAGAGACCGACCTCCTCGCCAAGCAGGATGACCGTCGGGTCGCGGTCCATCTCCTCGATCAACGTCGAGCGGATCGCTTCGCGGTACGAGAGGATGGGCACCGGCTACGCCTCCCAGCCGTAGACGTCGCCGTAGACGTCGGCGTGGAGTGCTTCCGGCGGCGGCGGTGGGCTCTCCTCGGCATACCTGACCGCGGCCAGCACCGACTGCTCAGCCTCTTCGCGGATCGCGGCGACCGCCGCGTCGTCGAGGAGCCCGACCGCGCGCAGGTGGCCTTCGAGGGCAGGGATCGGGTCGCGTCGCCGGGCCTGCTCCACCTCTTCCTTGCTGCGGTAGGATTGGACGACGTCGGCCGCGCCGTGGCCGGCGAATCGGTAGGTGACTGCCTCCACGGCAGTGGGCCTACCCGAGGTCCGGGCCTCGGCGATCGCGCTCTCGGCCGCCAGGCGCACCGTCAGGAAGTCCATCCCGTCCACGCGCTCGCAGGGGATCGCGTAGCCGGTGAAACGCGCGGCGAGGTCGGTCACAGCGGACGAGCGGGCTACCGACGTGCCCATTGCGTACCCGTTGTTCTCCACGATCAACACCAGAGGGCAATGCCCGGCCTGCCCCCACAGACCGGCCATGTTGAGGGATTCGTGGAACGCGCCGGTGTTCATCGCGCCATCTCCCAGGAAGCACAGGCAGACGCGGTCGCTCCCTCCATAGCGCAGCGCATAGGCCGCGCCCACGGCAAGCGGGATGTGCCCACCGACGATGCCGTAGCCCCCGTAGAAGCCGCGGCCGACGTCGAACAGGTGCATTGACCCGCCCTTTCCTCTGGCCAGGCCCGTGGCCTTGCCGTACAACTCGGCCATGACCACGCCGGGCGGCGAGCCGCGCAACAGCGCGATCGCGTGGTCACGGTACGAGGTAAAGCAGATGTCGTCGCCACGCATGGCGCTGATGAAACCGACGGCCACCGCTTCCTGCCCAGAGTAGACGTGCAGGTATCCCCCTATCTTACCTCGCCGGAACGCCCGCTCGGTCTCTTCCTCGAAGCACCGAGCGAGCACCATCCGGCGGTACCATGGCAGTGCAGACTGCAGGTCGGCCATGACGGCTAGATTAGGGGTTTGCCCCCTGTTCCCTTCTGCCCGTATAATGGCGCTGCACCCCGGAGATCACAGTGGTTGCCGTGACAGAGCTTCCTTACATTGCCGCCCTCCCGAAAGTCGAGCTCCACGTCCACCTTGAGACGTCGCTCCGCCTTCGCCGTTTGCTCCGACGGCGCGACCCCGACATCCCGCTGATCGGACAGCCCCACCTGGTGGCAGATCCCTCGCGGTTCGCCGGCTACGACCGACTCCGACGGCTTCGGTATGCTGAGAGGGCAAACCGCCTGCCCGATGCCGCGTACACGCGCGCAAGCATCGCCGCGATCACAGCCGAGTTGATCGCCGAGGCCTCCGCGCAGTCGGTCAGGCACATCGAGGTACGCGCCGGAGGCCGGCGCGCGTTTTCCGTGCTGGGAGTCCGCGGCATGCTCGAGGCCATGGCCGAGGGCGCAGGGGAATCCCGGCGCCTTGGGCTGTCCTACGGGACGGTCGTGACGGTGATCCGCGAGCGCGGGCCCGAGGAGGCCGACCGGATCATCGCCGAGGCCGTGGCGGCTTCCGGCTGCGCCGTGGTGGGCGTGGATCTGGCCGGTGACGAGGAGAACTACCCTGTGGCGCTGTTCTCGGCGCCCATTGCGCGTGCCCGCGACGCGGGTCTGGGCATCACGGTGCACGCCGGCGAGTTCGCCGGCCCGGCCGGGATCTGGGCCGCCGTCTATCAGCTTGGCGCGACGAGGATCGGTCACGGCATACGGGCCATAGAGGATCCCGCACTGTTGGACCGGCTCCGCGAACGAGGTGTGGCGCTGGAGATCTGCCCGACCAGCAACCTTCGCCTCGGCCTGGTGTCCTCGCTCTCGGCTCATCCCGTGGGGGCGCTCTTGAATCAGGGTGTCCCGGTTACGATCAACAGCGATGATCCGGTAATGCTGGGGACGACGCTGACCGGAGAACTCGCCTGCATTGCACGGGTACACCGCCTGGGCCCAGATACCCTTGGGAACCTCCAGGTGACGGCCGCGCGGGCGGCCTTTCTGCCGGCCGGAGAGCGCGAGTCGCTGGAGCAGACCATCCGATTGAAATCTTGACCAAATCAGTCTAGAATGTCCGGGTGGCGCGCCCCTGAGGGACGCTGATTGGCGCCGGAAGGAGACAGGCATGGCAGATCTGGACATCCGCGACCTCCACGTGCAGGTTGAGGACAAGGTCATTCTCAAGGGGGTCAACCTGCAACTCAGCGCCGGGGAAATCCATGCCATCATGGGGCCTAACGGTTCGGGCAAGAGCACCCTGGCCAACGTCCTGATGGGCAACCCCTTCTACCAGGTCACGAGCGGCGAGGTCTTCTACCGGGGCGAGGATCTCCTGGCGATGGCTCCCGACGAACGCGCCAGGAAGGGGCTGTTCATCGCGTTCCAGTACCCGGTGAGCATCCCGGGCGTGACGATGGCCAGCTTCCTGCGCACCGCGGTCTCGGCGCGGCGGGGATACAAGCAGGAATTGATGCCGGTCTCCGAGTTCCAGAAGCTGCTCCGCTCCAAGATCGAGGCGCTGAAGATTGACCCAGAGGTCCCGGGCCGGTACGTGAACGACGGGTTCTCTGGAGGCGAGAAGAAGCGGGCAGAGATCCTCCAGATGGCGCTGCTAGAACCGCAGATCGCGTTCATGGACGAGACCGACTCCGGTCTGGATATTGACTCCGTCAAGGTGGTCGCAGACGGCATCCTCAGGATGTACGACGAGGCCCAAGGCGGCATGGGCGTGCTGGTGATCACGCACTACTCGCGCATCCTGCACTTCCTGCGCCCCCACCACGTGCACATCATGTACGACGGCCGCATCGTCGTCTCGGGCGGCCCGGAGCTCGCCGAGGAACTGGAGCAGCACGGCTACGAGGGCATCCGGCAGCAGTTCGAGGTGGTGGCGTCTGAGGTCCAGGAGGAGGGTGCGGTCAGGCGCGCCGGCAAGGTCTTCTGGGTCGTTCACTAGTTCTCGGGGAGAGCCGAGTGGCCGCAAACAACCCGCTGGGCATAGACCTCGACCACTACGAGTGGGGGTTTCGCGACCCGGAGAAGTACGTCTTCAAGGCCCGCAAGGGCCTGGACCGCGAGATCGTGGAGATGATTTCCTCCATGAAGGGCGAGCCCGAGTGGATGCGCGCCTTTCGCCTGCACTCGCTGGAGCACTTCTTGCGGCGCCCGTTGCCCACGTGGGGCGCGGATCTCACGCAGATAGACTTCAACGACATCTACTACTACCTCAAGCCCACCGATGGCAAAGGCCACACATGGGAGGACGTGCCCGAGGGGATCAAGCGGACGTTCGACCGTCTGGGCATCCCCGAGGCCGAGAAGAAGTACCTGGCCGGGGTGGGTGCTCAGTACGAATCCGAGAGCGTATATCACAACCTGAAGGAGGAGTGGGAGAAGCTCGGGGTCATCTTCCTGGACACCGACTCGGCCCTCCGGGAGCACCCCGACATCGTGCGCGAGTACCTCGGGACCGTTGTGCCGCCCGAGGACAACAAGATGGCCGCGCTCAACAGCGCCGTGTGGTCCGGCGGTTCCTTCATCTACGTACCCGCGGGCGTCAGTGTGGACATCCCCCTTCAGGCCTACTTCCGGATCAACGCTGAGAGGGCAGGCCAGTTCGAGCGCACGATGATCATCTGCGAGCCCGGTTCCTACGTTCACTACATCGAGGGGTGTACGGCCCCTGTCTACACCACGGACTTGCTCCACAGCGCGGTAGTGGAGATCATCGTGAAGGAGGGCGCGCGCTGCCGCTACACTACGATCCAGAACTGGTCCACGAACACCTACAACCTGGTGACCAAGCGCGCGGTGGCCTACCGGGACGCGACCATGGAGTGGGTTGACGGGAACATTGGCTCCAAGATCACGATGAAGTACCCGAGCGTGTACATGGTCGAGCCCGGCGCCAAGGCCGAGGTCCTCTCGCTGGTCTTCGCTGGGAAGGGCCAGTCCCAGGACCCCGGTGCGAAGGTGATCCACGCCGCTCCACACACCCAGTCCACCGTGGTTAGCAAGTCCATCGCGAAGGATGGCGGACGGGCCGGATACCGCGGGCTCGTGAAGGTTTACCCCGGCGCCGTGGGCAGCAAGTGCGCCGTGCGCTGCGACGCCCTGATACTCGACGACCGCAGCCGCTCCGACACCTACCCCTCCATGGAGGTTGACGAGATGGACGCCTCGATTACCCACGAGGCCACCGTCTCCAAGGTGAGCGACGAGCAGCTCTTCTATCTCATGAGCCGCGGGATCAGGGCCGACGAGGCCATGAACATGATCGTGCGCGGCTTCATCGAGCCGGTCGTGAAGGAACTACCACTGGAGTATGCGGTGGAGCTGAACCGGCTGATCGCGATGGAGATGGAGGGTTCCGTTGGCTAGTGGCTCCCCTGGCGCGGCCTGCGTGACCCGCGAGACCGTGCAAGCGTTGAGCACCAGGATGCGGGAGCCCGACTGGGTGCGCGCCCGGCGTGCTGCCGCGTGGGATGCGTTCGAGCAGCTTCCCATGCCCCTGGTGACGCACCCTGAGAAGTGGCGCCGGACCGAACTGGGCGACCTGGACCCGGGCGCGTTCTGTCTCCCCAACGGGACCGGGGACACCGCCCAGCCGCGGTTCATCGGAACGATCGCCCGGGAGGCCGGCGAACGTGCCGGGCTTGTCACCCATCTGGACGGGAGTCTGGCGGCCCGCGAGCTCACGGCTGCCGCGGCCCGACAGGGAGTGCTCCTCTCGGACATCGCCACTGCGGTCAGGGAGCACCCGGACCTGGTGCGCGATCACCTCATGACCACTGTGGCGATGCCCGACGAGCACCGGTTCCGGGCGCTGCACGCCGCGCTTTGGACCGGGGGCACCTTCCTCTACGTGCCCAAAGGGGCAGAGGTCGTCCTGCCAATAGTGAGCCAGACCTGGTTGGGCGTCCAAGGGTGCGCCCTCTTTCCACACACCCTCCTGATCGCGGAGGAGGGGAGCAGCGTAACCCTGGTCGAGCTGTTCGCTTCCACGGGAGACGGAGGGCGCACGCTGTCCTCGGGTGCGGTCGAACTGATCCTGCGCGCCGGAGCGCGCGTTCAGTATGCGGCCGTTCAAGAGTGGGGCCTGTCTATGTGGGAGGTGGGGAGCCTGATCCGCGCGCACCTCGCCCGGGATGCCTCACTGCGCAGCCTGGTTGTTGCGCTGGGTGGGGGGCTCGTCAAGGTGGACGTCGAATCGCAGCTCCGGGGGCCTGGAGCCTCCTCGGAGATGCTTGGGGTCTACTTCGGGACCGGGGGACAGCAGGTTAACTTCCACACACTGCAGGAACACCGGGCGCCCAGCACCTCCAGCGACCTCCTGTACAGGGGTGCGGTGAAGGACACGGCCAGGGCCGTGTTCTCGGGCCTGATAAGGGTGGACCCGGGCGCGCAGAAGACCAACGCGTTCCAGGCGAACCGCAACCTGATTCTCTCCCGTGGCGCTCGGTCCGACAGCATTCCAATGCTGGAGATCATGGCCGATGATCTCCGGTGCACTCACGGGTCGGCCACCAGCCACCTGGACGACGAACAGGTCTTCTATCTGATGAGCCGGGGGATCTCGCGCAAGCGTGCGGCGTTCATGATAGTCGAGGGCTTCTTCGCCGACATCTTCGATCGCATCCCAAGAGAGCGCGTGCGCTCCTACCTGCGGGCCAGGGTCGCGGAGAAGTTGATCTGAGATGGCCGAGTTCATCCAGGTTGCAACGCTTCAAGAGGTCCCGCCGGGCACAGCCAAGCAGGTTGAGGCCGGCGGCCGCAAGATCGCCGTGGTGAACGTCCGCGGCACCGTCTACGCGGTGGATGACACCTGCACCCACGAGGACCAGTCACTTGCGGCTGGCCCGGTGGTGGGCGAGATCCTGGTCTGTCCCAAACACGGATCGCGGTTTCACGTGCCCTCGGGCCGCGTGCTCTCGCTGCCGGCGGTGCGGCCTGTGGGTACGTACCCCGTAAGGGTGGAGGGGGACGCGATCCTGGTCTCGCTTAAGGGCAGTCCCGGACAGGGAATGCCGCACAGGCGTTAGTCAGGAGGTGTGCCCTTGGCTCTAGCCGCAGGCATCCGCGACGACTTCCCGCTCCTGAGCCAAACGGTGGGCGGGAAGCCCCTGGTCTACCTCGACAGCGCGGCAACCTCGCAGAAACCGCGCCAGGTGCTGGAGTCCCTTTTCGAGTACTACCGCTCCTACAACGCCAACGTACACAGGGGCATCTACTGGCTGGCCGAGGAGGCCACTGCCAGGTATGAGGAGGCGCGCACCAAGATCGCCTCACTCCTCGGTGCCGCGCGGCCAGAGGAGATCGTCTTCACGCGGGGCACCACCGAGGCGCTCAACCTCGTGGCCGGGACCTGGGGCCGCGCCAACGTTGGCCCTGGGGACCAGATTCTCTTGACCGAGATGGAGCACCACAGCAACATCGTGCCCTGGCAGATGCTGGCCGCCGAGCGCGGGGCCGTCTTGAGGTACATCCCGGTTACGGACGAAGGCCGGCTCGACCTCGACACCCTGGACCGGCTGCTGGCCGGCCGGCCGAAGATTGTGGGGCTGGCCCATCAGTCCAACGTCTTGGGGACGATCAACCCGGTCAGGTGGATCGCGGACCGTGCGCACCAGGCAGGCGCGCTGGTTGTCGTGGACGCGGCGCAGAGTGTGCCGCATCAGAAGGTGGACGTCACGGCGCTGGGCGCCGACTTCCTGGCGTTCTCCGGGCACAAGATGCTCGGGCCCATGGGCATCGGAGGGCTGTGGGCCCGTTACGCGGTGCTTGACGCGATGCCCCCCTACCACGGTGGGGGCGAGATGATCACCAGCGTGGGTCTCGACCGGTCCACGTACAAGGCCCCGCCACACAAGTTCGAGGCCGGAACCCCCGACGTCGCGGGTGCGATCGCGCTGGGCGTGGCCGCGGACTACATTAGGCAGATCGGCCTCGACGCGATCACCGAGCACGTGCGCGACCTAACGGCCTACGCGCTCCTGCGGCTGATGGAGATCCCGGGGCTGACGATCTACGGACCCCGGACGGCCACGGACCGGGGCGGTGCCGTCGCCTTCACGCTGGACCGGGTCCACCCTCATGACATCGCCCAGGTTCTCGACGGCGATGGCATCGCCGTACGCGCCGGTCACCACTGCGCCGAGCCGCTGCACCGGCGATTTGGGATTCCGGCATCCGCACGCGCGAGTTTCCACCTGTACAACACGCGTGCGGAGGTGGACGCGCTGGTCGAGGGCCTGCTCAAGGTCCGCCGCCTCTTTGCGCGGGCATCCTCCACGGCAAAGGGGGGCGCGCATGGCGCTGGATGATCTCTACCGCGAGGTGATCCTCGACCACTACGCGCACCCCCGCAACCGGGGCACGCTGGAGCCGAACGACGTGGCCGTGGAAGGAGCCAACCCGCTGTGCGGGGACGAGCTGGTGCTCTTCCTGCGCCTCCGGGACGGTCGGGTCGAGGAGGTGCGCTTCGAGGGACGCGGGTGCTCGATCAGCCAGGCCTCGGCCTCCATGATGACCGAGGCGGTCAAGGGCAGGACGCTGGACGAGGTCCGGGTGCTGGTCGCCGCGTTCAAGGGCATGATGCACGGTGAGGAGCCCGGCGACGAGATGGGCGATCTCGCCGCGCTGCAGGGGGTCCGCAAGTTCCCGGTGAGGGTCAAGTGCGCGACGCTGCCCTGGATCTCCCTGGAGCAGGGCCTGGACGAGTACGCGGCGCGCTAGGATGCCCGCTTCCGGCTGACCGCCCGCCTGGCGGCGGCGGCGATCTCGCCCGCGGTGAGGCCGTACGCCTCCATCAGCGGCCTGGGCGGTCCTGACTCACCGAACCGATCCTGAATCCCCACACGCTCCACACCCACCGGATGGTGGGCGGTGACCAGCTCGCATATGGCTCCTCCCAGCCCTCCATAGACCGAGTGTTCCTCGGCGGTGACGATGGCGCCGGTCTCGCGCGCCGCCGCAAGGATCGTGGCTTCGTCGAGTGGCTTGAGGGTTGACACGTTGAGCACACGGGCGGAGACGCCTTCTGCCCCCAGCAGCTGGGCTGCCTCCAGCGCCTCGGCAACCATGATCCCGCACGCCGCCAGCGTCACGTCGCCGCCGTCGCGCAGCACCGGGGCCACCCCGATCGAGAACTGGTAGGAGTCGTCAAACAGGACTGGCACGCCTCCACGCCCGAGCCGCACGTACACAGGTCCGACGTGTTCGGCCACCGCGCGGATGACCTGCGCCGTCTCCACGGCGTCCGCCGGGACGATCACGGTCATCTTCGCCAGAGACCGCATCAGCGCCAGCTCTTCCACTGCCTGGGCGCTAGCCCCATCCTCTCCCACGGTCAGGCCGCCGTGGGTGCTGACCAGTTTGACGTTGAGGCCGGGCTGCGCGACCAGCACCCTGATCTGGTCGTAGCACCGCCCCGGCGAAAAGGCGGCGAATGAACTCACGAACGGGATCTTGCCGCATGTGGCCAGGCCCGCCGCCACGCCGACCATGTTCTGCTCGGCTATCCCGCACTCGAAGAAACGATCGGGATAGTCTGCCGCGAACGCCTCCAGCCGGTTGGAGTCGCGGAGGTCGCCGGTGAGTGCCACGATGCGCGGATTGTCTCGGGCCACCTCGATGATTGCCTCACCGTAGGCGTCCCGGGTTGCCTTCGATGCCGTGGTCCGTGCCAGCGTTATCGCCATCCGATGCTACCCCCGCGCTTCCACATTCAGTTCGGCAATGTCCAGTTCGGCAAGCGCGCGGGCCAGCTCGTCCTCGGTCAACGCCTTGCCGTGATACCCTGCCGCGCCCTCGGCGAACGAGACGCCCTTGCCCTTGACGGTGCGGGCGATGATCGCGTGAGGCCGCCCGGCGGCGGATGCCGCCCGGTCCAGCGCGGAGACGATCGCCCCCATGTCGTGGCCGTCTATCTCGGCTACGTCCCAGTTGAATGCCCGCCACTTGTCGGCGAGGGGGTCGAGGCGGATGCGCTCCTCGGTGCGGCCTGTCTGCTGGACACCGTTGCGGTCTACAATCGCCACCAGGTTGTCCAGGCCGTAGTGGGCCGCGAACATGGCGCCTTCCCAGACAGAGCCCTCCTGGCACTCGCCGTCGCCCAGCACCGCGTACACGCGGTAGGGACGCCCGTCGCGCTTGCCGGCAAGCGCCATGCCGATCGCCGCCGAGAACCCCATGCCCAGCGAGCCCGTGGACATGTCAACCCCGGGCGTCCGGACCATGTCGGGATGCCCCTGCAGGATGCTGCCCATCTGGCGCATCGTCCACAGGTGGCCGGGGTCGAAGTATCCGCACTCGGCCAGCACCACGTACCAGGCAGGGCAGGCGTGGCCCTTGCTGAGCACAACCCTGTCGCGGTCTGCCCACGCCGGGTCTTTCGGGTTGTGCCGCAACTGATGGAAGTAGAGCGCGGTCAGAAGATCGATCACCGAGAGAGAGCCGCCCGGATGTCCGGAACCGGCTCTGGTTATGATCTTCAGGATTGTCTTGCGAAAGGCGTGGGCGCGCGATCTCAGCGCGCTCAAATCCGCATGTGAACTCATTATCGCCCCCCGCGCGCAGGATGCGCGACAGATGAACAACAATTCTAGGTTCTGGGAAGGGAGATCAATACCCTGCCGGTGGCCCGCAGCAGCCCAAACACGTACCGGAGGTGGGTTTGACGGTCATCGTGGCCGGTGCTACCATGAGTGCGGTTTTCTCAGTTCCGGATCGCGCGTCTGTTGAGCGACCGCGCCCGCGATCTCCCTGGGGAGGAGAGCATGGTTGCCCCGCTGCAGCGGGATATTGTCCCATCAGCGAGACCCGCGTCAGTAGAGAAGGCGATTGAGGTTCTTGACCGGCTACCAGTCGGCAGCGTCGTTCTCACCAAGGTCGAGACGCTGCTCAACTGGAGCCGTGCCGCCAGCCTGTGGCCGCTGGGCTTTGGACTGGCTTGCTGCGCGATCGAGATGATGGCCGCCTTTGCCGGCAGGTTCGACCTGGATCGCATGGGTGTGATACCCAGGGCGACGCCGCGCCAGGCCGACCTGATGATCGTGGCAGGGCGCTGCACGATCAAGATGGCGCCGATCACGCGCCGGCTGTGGGAACAGATGCCAGAGCCCAAGTACGTGATCTCGATGGGATCCTGCGCAACATGCGGCGGCCCGTTCTACCACGACAACTATTCGATCCTGAAGGGAATAGACCAGATCATTCCAGTGGACGTCTACATCCCCGGCTGCCCACCGCGGCCGGAGGCGCTCATCGAGGGGATACTCAAGCTCCAGGAGAAGATAAAGGCTGGGCCGTTCCTCCGCCGCGACGCGGCGGTGAAGGCCTGAGCACTGGCCGGTACGATGGCGCTGCGCACCGAAGAGCTGATGCTCAACATGGGCCCTCAGCACCCCAGCACGCACGGGGTGCTGCGCCTGCTGATAACCCTCGACGGCGAGAACATCGTGGACGCCAGGCCGTACATCGGCTACCTGCACTCTTCCGTCGAGAAGATGATGGAGCAGCGAACCTACCTCCAGAACGTGGCCCTCGCCGACCGCGGTCTGGACTACCTGACCGCGCTGGCCAACGAGGAGGCCTACCTGCTGGCCGTCGAGCGGCTCGGTGGGATCGAGGTGCCCCCGCGCGCGCGCTGGATCCGCACGCTCATGTTGGAGCTCCAGCGGATCTCCAGCCACCTCGTGTGGTTGGGAACCTGGGGGAACGATCTAGGGGCCACGACGGTGTTTCTCTACTGCTTCCGCGAGCGTGAGCGCCTCCTGGACCTGTTCGAGCAGGCCACCGGCGGGCGGCTGCACTACGTGTACTTCCGCCCAGGTGGCGTCAGCCAGGATCTGCCCGCGGGCTGGACCGACCGCGTCCTTGCGTTCTGCGACGAGTTCCCGGGTCACCTGCAGGAGTACAGTGACCTGCTTACCGGCAACCCGATCTTCCTGGCACGGGTGCATGGCGTGGGGGTCCTGCCCAAGGACGCGGCCATCGGCATGGGCGCGTGCGGCCCGGTGGCCCGCGCCTCAGGGGTCGGGTTTGACGTCCGCAAGGCCTTTCCCTACGAGGCATACGGAGAGGTGGAGTTTGACGTGCCCACCCAGGATGCCGGCGACTGCTTTGCCCGGTACCTGGTACGCATGGAAGAGATGCGGCAGAGCGTGCGCATCGTTCGACAGGCGATTGAGCGCCTGCCGGACGGGGAGGTCCGTTCCAAGGTGCCGGTCGCGGTGAAGCTGCCGCGGGGCGAGACCTACACGCGCACAGAGTCTCCACGCGGGGATCTGGGAGTCTACCTGGTGAGCGAGGGGGCCGACCGGCCCTACCGGCTCAAGGTCCGCGCGCCGTCGTTTGCCAACCTCTATGCGCTCTCCGAGATGATGCGCGGCTGGAAGGTGGCGGACGTCATCGCGATCCTGGGAACGGCTGACATCGTCCTTTCGGACGTAGATCGGTAGACGGAGCATGGCAGAACTCGCCGTACGCGCATGGGATGCGGTAGTCGGCCTGGCAACCGGGCTGCGGGTCACGCTGCGGGCCCTTGGGGCCAGGAAGAACACCGTCCAGTATCCCATAGAGAGACTCGACGTTTCCCCGAACTGGCACGGCCTCCTGGCCCTGCCCGTGGATCCCGCGACCGGGAAGGACAAGTGCATCATCTGCTTCCAGTGCGAGCGGGTTTGTCCCGATCGGTGCATCCACATTGAGGCAACAGGCAAGGGAAAGGAGCGCCAGCTTACACGCTTTGACATCGAGATGGACAAGTGCTGCTACTGCGCGCTGTGCGTCGAGGTCTGCCCGACCGAGGCGATAGTGTTCGTGCCGTGCTACGAGGCCAGCACCCGCGACCGGGACAGGTTGCTCTATGACCTAGACGATCTGCACCGGGCGGAATCGAAGGAGCCGGTCGCGCGCGGGATCATCCCGGTGGGAGGACGGTCGTGAGCTGGGAGCTCGTCGAGCAGCTGAAGGCCCGCTTTCCCGAGGTGGAGCCCTTTCCGCGCAGCGAGCCGTCGCCGGAAGAGGAGCCGCCGGGGCACAAGCACGACGCCGCGAAGGCGCCGGTTCGCCATGTTCCAGGCGCCGTGGTGCCCGCGGGCCGTCTACCGGAGATTTGCCGCGCGGTGCGGGATGAGGCGCCGTTCCTGCTGGATTACTGCTCGTTCGTGACAGGCGTGGACCGTCCCGAGGCTGGGCAGATCGAGGTGGCCTATCACCTCTTCTCGATAGCCGCTCATCACGAGCTTTTGCTGAAGGTGAGTGTGCCGCGCGACGATCCCCGGATACCCAGCGTCAGCGGCATCTGGAACGCGGCAAACTGGCACGAGCGGGAGACCTACGACCTGTTCGGGGTTGTGTTTGACGGCCATCCAGACCTTCGGCGGATCATGATGACCGATGACTGGGTCGGCCACCCCTTGCGCAAGGACTATGTCTACGAGGATCCGCGATGGCTGGTGGACCTGGTGGCGCAGCGCCGGCGCGAGGCCGGTTCGTCCTGAACCGCCGCGAGTTCCTGTCTACGCTGGGGCTGGCTGCCGCGGCCCTGGCCGGGGTAGAGGGGCTCATCGTGCGTCCCACCTTCTCCCAGGTGCAGGCCGGTGCCGCAGCGCGGTCGCTCTTCGACCGGATCAAGGGCCTGCCGCCCGAGGTAACCCCCACCGACAAGTTCTTCGTCATCAGCAAGAACCCGCCCGGTCGCGATCCCAGGGTCGGCATTGAGGGATGGACCCTGGAGATCGTGGGACTGGTCGGCAGGCCCATCAGGTTGACCTACGAGCAGGTCCGTGCGATGCCCCATGTGGTCCGGTACCATACCCTGGAGTGCATCAGCAACAACGTGGGCGGCGATCTCATCGGCAATGCGCTCTGGCGGGGCGTTCGGTTCCGCGACCTGATTGCCTCCGCCGGTGGTGTAGGCCCTGGGGCCGTCCGGTTTGCGCTGCGCTGCGCGGACGGATACACCGAGGGCCTTCCGGTCGCGGAGGCGATGCACCCGGACGCGATGCTGGCATACGAGATGAACGGGCAGCGGTTGTCCCCGTCCCACGGATTCCCGGTCCGGCTGCTGGTCCCGGGCCTCTACGGAATGAAGAACACCAAGTGGCTCACGAAGATCGAGGCGGTCCCCACCCAGTTCGCGGGCTACTGGCAGGCATCAGGGTGGAGCGACGAGGCGGTTGTGAAGACAACCTCGATGTTCCGCCTGCCAGGTCAGCGGCCGGTCAGGGTGGGTGAGGTGGAGTTAGGTGGCGTGGCATACGCCGGGGATCGCGGGATCGCGGAGGTTCAGGTCAGCACCGACGAAGGCAGGACATGGGCGAGGGCCGAGGTGAAGAAGCCGCTGGGTCCCCACACCTGGGTGTTGTGGGGGGCTCTGTGGGTGCCGTCCAGGCCAGGCGAGTACGCGCTGCGGGTGCGCGCGCGCGATGGCGGCGGCGTGATGCAGACGGCCGCGGAGGCGCCCCCGGCACCCGACGGCGCCAGCGGCTACCATGCGGTGCGCGCTCGAGTGATTCCATAGCGGTGAACTCATAGCTGAGGGGAGATCCCAAAGACGTGAAGCCGAATCCTTACGATCTCGTGGTCATCGGCGGCGGTCCGGCCGGGTACGTCGGCGCGATTCGGGCAGCACAACTGGGGATGCGCACAGCGGTTGTTGAGCGCCACAAGCTGGGCGGCGTCTGCCTGCACTACGGCTGCGTACCCACCAAGGTGCTGCTGCACACCGCGGAGCTGGTTGAGAAACTGAAGAAGGCCCAGACCCTGGGCATCGAGACCGGGCCGGTGCGCGTGGACTACGCACGCCTGCAGAAGCGCAAGGCAACCGTGGTGGAAGGCCTGCACAAGGGCGTTCAATACCTGATGCGGAAGCACAAGATTGACGTCCTTGAGGGCACCGGCGCACTGCTGGGCCGTACCCGTATCGGCGTTGCGCTCTCTGACGGGTCCGAGACCGAGCTGGAGGCCAGGCACACGCTCCTGGCGACCGGGTCCGCGCCCAGGAGTATTCCTGGGATCGTTCTGGACAACGAGCGCGTGCTCGACAGCACCGGCGCGCTGGCGCTCACGGAGGTGCCGAAGACGATCGCGATCCTCGGCGCCGGTGCAATCGGCGTGGAGTTCGCCAGCCTGTTTGCCGCGCTGGGCAGCGAGGTCACCCTGATCGAGCTTCTGCCGACCCTGCTACCCCTCGAGGACCCCGAGATAGGACGGACAATGGAACGCCTGTTCGCGCGGAGGGGAATGAAGATCTACACGGGCACCACTGCCAGTGGCGTTGTCCGCTCCGGCAGTGGGCTGGCCATCACGCTGAACCGCGGAGGCGAGACAATAGGCGTGGAGGCCGACTACCTGCTCGTGGCGGTGGGCCGGGGTCCGGTCACGGATGGCCTGGGGTTGGAGACGGCAGGCGTCGAGACGCAGAAGGGCGCCGTTGTGGTGGACGCCCAACTGCGCACCTCCGTGCCCGAGATGTACGCCGTGGGTGACGTCATCGCCCGCCCGTTCCGGCTGGCGCACGTTGCCTCCGACGAGGCGATCCACGCGGTCGAGACGATCGCAGGTGTCGAAAGCAGGTCCATAGATTACCAGGCGGTCCCGCGGCCCACGTTCTCTATCCCACAGGTGGCCTCGATGGGGCTCTCCGAGCAGCAGGCGCTGGAGGCCGGACATGAGGTGAAGGTGGGGCGATTCGCCTTCCAGGCCAACAGCAAGGCGACGATCGAGGGCGAGCGCGACGGTTTCGTGAAGGCAGTGACAGACCATCGTACCGGCGAGATCCTGGGCATACACATGCTGGGCCCCGCGGTCACGGAACTCCTGGCGGAAGGGGTACTTGCGAGGTACCTGGAGGGAACGGTTGTGGAACTGGGCGGCGCGGTCCATGCGCACCCCACGCTCTCAGAGACACTGAAGGAGGCGGCGCTGGACGCGTTGGCAAAGGGGGTCCATGGTTGAGCCGGATCATGATGACCGACGGTAGCCGGCGCCCACCTTGGCTGAAGGTCCGCCTGCCGGGAGGCGAGAATTACGCCGACCTGGCCCGGATCATGCGGCGCCGAGGGATGCATACCGTCTGCGAGGAGGCCCGGTGCCCCAACATCGGCGAGTGCTGGGAACGCCGGACCGCCACGTTCCTCATTCTCGGTGACACGTGCACCAGGCGTTGCTGGTACTGCGCGGTTGCCCACGGAAGGCCCGGTGCGCCGGATGAGGGCGAGCCCGCGCGGGTCGCCGACGCGGCAGCCGCAATGGGCCTGCGGCATGCGGTCGTGACCTCGGTGAACCGGGATGACCTGAAGGACGGCGGTGCAGGCACCTACGCCGCGACGATCCGCGCCATTCGCCGAGAACTCCCCGGCTGCACCGTGGAAGTGCTCGTGCCGGACTTCAAGGGCGACCCCGAGGCGTTGCGCGCGGTTCTGGAGGCCGGCCCGGAGATCCTGGGGCACAATCTGGAGGCCGTACGCAGGGTTTTCGCGAGCGTGCGGCCAGGCGGCAACTACGACCGGTCCCTCGAGCTGCTCCGCCGGTGCAAGGAGTGGGGGTACAACCCGTTCACCAAGAGCGGCATCATCGTTGGCATGGGAGAAACCGAGGACGAGCTCCTGGATGCAATGGACGATCTGCGCTCGGTGGACTGCGACGTGCTGACGCTGGGGCAGTACCTGCGGCCGGGAGGCGACTTCCTGCCGATTGCCCGCTACTACGCTCCCGAGGAGTTCGCTGAGCTGCGCGATGAGGGCCTTCGTCGCGGGTTCAGGTACGTGGAGGCAGGTCCGCTCGTGCGTTCTTCCTACAGGGCCGACGCGCAGGCGCAGGCGGTGCGCGCTTACAACGCGCCGCCACTGGCGGCAGGAGGATTCCCGAGGTGAGCGAGCCGGCCTCGGCGCCGCTGCTGAGCAGGGAGCAGCTCGCCCGCTACTCCCGGCAGATGATCCTCGAGGAGTTGGGGGTCACCGGCCAGCGCCGCCTGCTCGACAGCAAGGTCCTGGTCGTGGGCGCGGGCGGGCTGGGCTCGCCGGTGGCGCTCTACCTTGCCGCGGCCGGGGTGGGCACCCTCGGGATCGTGGACGGTGACCGGGTGGACGCCTCCAACCTGCACCGGCAGCTTCTCCACCGCACGCGCGATCTCGGCAGTCCCAAGACCGAATCCGCAGCGCAAACCCTCGGGGAGATCAACCCAGGCATCACCGTGGTGACGTTCCCGACGGTGCTCTCCTCGGCCAACGCCCTCGAGATCATCGGCCAGTTTGACGTGGTGGTCAACGGCAGCGACAACTTCCCCACGCGCTACCTGGTCAACGACGCGTGCGTGCTGCTCCGCAGGCCGCTTGTGGACGCCAGCGTCTTGAGGTGGGAGGGTCAGGCAACGGTGTACCTACCCGGGCGTGGCTGCTACCGCTGCCTGTTCCCCGCGCCGCCTCCTCCGGGCTCGGTACCCTCCTGCGCCGAGGCCGGCGTCGTCGGCGCTGTGGCCGGGCACATGGGCACCATCCAGGCGATCGAGACTGTGAAGCTGCTGCTCGGTGCCGGTGAGAGCCTGGCCAACCGCCTGCTGCTGGTGGACGCGCTCGCAGGCGAGACGCGCGCCGTCCGATGGAGCCGGAATCCGGAATGCCCTGTCTGTGGAGATCACCCGACCATCACGGCACTGATTGACTACGAGGAGTTCTGCGGCTTGCCTGGCCGGCCGCACGCACAGACCACTGACGCCGCCCCTGGTCCGATCGCCGAAGTGGACCCACACGAGGCAAATATCATGCTCGAGCAGGGAGCCCAGCTGATAGATGTCCGCGAGCCCTGGGAGTGGGCGTCTTCCCGCATACCTGGCGCCAGGCTCATTCCTGTGGCAGAGGTACCCAGGCGGGCCTCGGAGATAGATCCGAACCGGCCCGTGATCGTGCAGTGTTCGGTTGGCAGTCGCAGCACCGGGGTGGTCGAGGTACTCCGCAAGGCAGGCTACACCCGCGTCTACAACCTGGCAGGCGGGATCATCGCGTGGGCGAATCTCGGCCTGCCCACCGAGACCGGCTCAGGGCAAAGGTAGTCCGGGCCGAGGGCGGCTGCACGATGCGACAGGCGATTCTTCGAGCGCCACGAGTGCTTGACCTGATCGAGACGGCCGTGCCATCTCCCGGCCCGGGCGAGGTGGTCGTGCGCGTAAGGGCTGCGCTGACCTGCGGCACCGATCTTAAGACCTACCGGCGCGGGCATCCCCGGGTTGCCTTTGGGCCCTTTGGCCACGAAGCGGCCGGGGACATCGCCGCCGTGGGCGACGATGTCGAGGGGTTCTCGGTCGGACAGCCGGTGGCTTTCGTGCACACCGCCGGGTGCGGACGGTGCGAGCCGTGCCGGCACGGGCGCGAAAACCTGTGCGCGACACTCTTCGATGAAATCGCGCTCGGGGCCTACGGCGACTTCCTGCGCCTGCCGGCGCGCATCGTGAGCCGGCACATCTTTCCGAAGCCGCAGAACCTGTCCTACCTTGAGGCAGCGTTCCTTGAACCGCTGGCCTGCGTCGTTCATGCCTGGGAGCGACTCGTCCCGGCCGCCGGTGCGTCGGTGGCCGTGATTGGCCTGGGGCCGATCGGCCTCCTGCACATCCATGAGGCGCGGCGCCGCGGGCACGAGGTGATCGCGGTTGGGCGCAGGAGGGCAGGGCTGGCGCTTGCCGAGCAGGCAGGGGCCGGACATACATTGGATTCATCCACGACCGAGATCGGGCAGGCGCTGCGCACCCTCACGGGCGGAGGCCCCGACCTGGTCATCGAGTGCACCGGATCTCCCGATGTCTGGAACGCGGCGCCTGAATGGGCTGCGCCTGGAGGCCGCGTCCTGCTCTTCGGCGGGCTTCCGGGCGAAAGCCGGGTGGCGTTCGATGCTACGCGCCTTCACTATGGAGAGGTGGATCTCGTCAGTGCCTTCCACTACAGCACCGCGAACGTCCGGCAGGCGCTTCATCTGCTGGCCACCGGCGCGGTGAGGCCATTTGACATGATCACCGGCGCCCGGCCCTTGGGCGCCATCGGCGAGGTCTTTGAAGACCTGGACCGCGGGGTCGGGACCAAGTACGCAGTCCTGCCCGGGGGCGAGGCGTGACGATGGGCGAGGCGTGACGATGGGCCCTCCGGCGACCGCGCTCGCCGCGGTCTTCTACGGACCCGGGGACCTGCGGCTTGAGGAGGTGGCGGTTCCACAACCCGGCCCCGGCGAGTTGCTGATCCGCATCACCGCGTGCGGGCTGTGCACCGGCGAGATCATGGACTGGTACATTGCCCGCAAGGCCCCGGTGCCCCTGGGCCACGAGCCGGTGGGCGTGGTGGTTGAGGCCGGTTCTGGAACCGCGTTTCGCCCGGGCGAGCGGGTCTTCGTGCACCACCACGCACCCTGCATGTCCTGCCGGGCCTGCCAGCGTGGGGATCACGTGCACTGTCCGGCCTGGGCAGCCCGGCGTCTGATACCCGGCGGTCTGGCGACATATGCGCTGGCCCAGGCCCCAGCGGTTGCGGCCGACACCCTGCGCCTGCCGCAGGAACTGTCCGACGATGCCGCCACCTTCGTGGAGCCGCTTGCTACGGTGGTCAAGTCCGTACGTCGCGCCAGGATCCGGGATGGCGATCGCGTTCTCGTGATAGGTATGGGCGTGATGGGTCTTCTGCACCTGTTGGCCCTGCGCGAGATCGCGGCGCCCTCGGTGCTCATCGGCGCCGACCTGCTTCCGGCGCGGGCGGCGATCGCGGCCCGGTACGCCGACGTGGTGGCCGACATCTCGTGGCAGCGCCTGGGCGATGTGGTGCGCGAGTCAACCGCCGGCGAGGGCGCGGACGTTGCGATAGTGGGCCCTGGCACGGTTGAGGCGTTGGAGGCCGGCTGCAGCAGTCTGGCAGAGGGAGGGACCCTGGTGGTCTTCGCTCCCACGCCGCCGGAGGCACGATGGCCACTGCCGGTCCACGACCTCTACTTCAAGGAGATCACGATCACGCCGGCCTACTCCGCCGGGCCGGAGGAGACGCGCGAGGCGCTGCGTTTGCTGGTGGCCGGCTTGCCGGTTGAACCCCTCGTGACGCACCGCCTCCCGCTTTCGGAAGCCGATAGAGGGTACCGTTTGCTGCGGGAGGCCGGAGAAGCCCTGAAGGTGGTGGTGCGGCCGTGAAGCCGCTGATCGCGCGCTTCGATCCTGCGCGGTTCCGCTGGAAGGGGTTTCCCTCGGTTCCCTACAAGGCCACCACGCGCGGACCGCTGGCCTGGCGCGGGGTCGAGCGGTTCGTGCTGGTGGGCGGAAAAGACGAGCCCACGGCGTTCGAACTGCGGTACTTCGAGATTGCCCCGGGCGGCCATTCGTCACTCGAGCAGCACCGCCACGCGCACGCGGTGCTCGTACTGCGCGGCCGGGGCAGAGTGCGCATCGGCAGCACGGAGCACAGGGTTGGAGCCATGGACTTCATCCTTATACCTCCTGGGACACCACACCAGTTTCGAGCAGGCAGGGAACCTTTTGGGTTCCTCTGTCCGGTGGATGCGGTACGCGATCGGCCCAGGCCTGTGCGCACGCAGATTCCTAAGGCGACGGCTACGAAGCGTGCCCCAAAGGCGCGCCCCAAGACGCCTTGCGCGGCCGGCCGCGCGCCGCTATGATTAGTAAGTACACTCGTCAACAATGCCCCCGGAGGCAGTCATGACAGATCAGGCGAGCACTGAGCAGCCCGACCAGAGCCTGCAGAGCAGGGTGGAGCGTGTGCTTGACACCATCCGGCCCTACATCCAGGGCGACGGCGGCGACATCGAGTTGGTGGGCGTAGCCGACGGCATCGTGCAGGTGCGCCTGGTGGGCGCGTGCGTTGGGTGCATGCACGCGATGATGACCCTACAGTCAGGGATCGAGCGGATGGTGAAGCAGGAGATCCCGGAGATCCGTGGGGTGGAAGCGGTTCCCTTCTAGCCGGTCTTTGGACTACTCGAACGGGCCCCCCATGGAAAGCATGCGGGGGTCTTTTCGTGCGGCGGCAGGTGAGGGACCATGACGACGGCCTGGACGCAGATTCTCAGGAAGATAGACGACTGGCGGTGGGAGCTCCCGGTCAGCTACAAGCCGGGCATGCGGGCTCCGGGTCTGATCTATGCCGACGAGCGCATGCTGCGCGCCATGGCCGAGGAGCAGGCCATCGAGCAGGTTGCCAATGTGGCCACGCTGCCGGGCATCGTTGGGAGGTCGCTCGCGATGCCCGACATCCACTGGGGCTACGGGTTCCCGGTGGGAGGCGTGGCGGCGTTTGATCTCGAGGAAGGCATCATCTCGCCCGGCGGTGTCGGTTACGACATAAACTGCCTCCCCGGAGACGCGCGGGTGCTCCACGAGTTTGGCTATCAGCAGGCGATCGCGGCCTTTCGCGACCGCTGGCCCGACGAGAGGATCAAGTGCGTCAACCCACACACCGAGGTGATGGACACAGAGATCCTGGCGTTCATCACCTCTCCCACACCGACGGCCAGGATGTTCAGGCTCCTGACCGAATCGGGTCGGGAGATTCGGGCCACCGCCGATCATCCGTTCCTGACGCCCGACGGCATGATTCCGCTGGGGGATCTCGCCCAGGGCCAGCACGTCTCGGTGTACCCGTTTGAAGGCGTTCCCTACGAGGCGCCCCCGAGTGACGTCCTGGTTACCGCAGAGGACGTTCGCCTATCCTACTCAGGTCACGCAAACGGGCTGACCCAGGTGCTCGGGGTCCTCCGGCGTAGGGGCCTCCTGCCGTTGAGGATGGATCATCCAGCGCTGCCCTATCTCATCAAGCTGATGGGGTTCACGCAGGGAGATGGCAGCCTGCAGCTTCGCAGCGGAGGAGGATCCTTGCTTGCCTGCTACGCGAAGGTTGAAGATCTCGAGACCATCCGGCAGGATGTTGCGGCCGCAGGCTTCACGCCCTCGCGCATCTACCAGCGTCGCAGATCACACGCCATCGAAACAGAATATGGCCGCGCCGAGTTCGATCACACGGAGTCGTGCATCCATGTGGGGTCAACGGCCCTCGCGATGCTTCTCCGCTGCCTGGGCACAACCGCAGGCGCGAAGGCTTCCCAGGATTTCGACGTGCCGGCATGGCTCAATCGTGCGCCCCGCTGGATGAAGCGCCTCTACCTGGCAGCGCTCTTCGGTGCTGAGCTCACCAGCCCCAGGACGGTGACAGGGCATCCCTACAACTTCACCGGACCGGTCCTTTCTCTGAACAAGCGTGCGGGTGTTGTGGCAAGTGGGCGGCGGTATCTTGAGGGGATCCGGACCTGGTTGCTCGACTTCGGGGTGGAGAGCGCCCTGCTGGCGGAGCGCAAGGAGCACGTGAGTCAGACGGGTGAAGCCTCGATCCGCCTCAGGCTGCAGATCTCCAGTCAGCCAGCGAACCTAGTCCGGTTCTGGAGCACGATCGGGTTCGAGTACAATCGCCGAAAGCAGTACCTGGCGTGTGTCGCTGCTCAATACCTGCGCATGAAGACGGCGTATCCTGATTTCCCGACGTTCATTGAACTGGCGACCCGAGGCCTGGGTGGGACAGGGCAGGTCTGGGACAGAATCGCTCGCAACGAGCAGGTTCCCTTTGATGGCCCGGTGTATGACTTCACCGTCAAGGATGCGAATCACAACTTCATCGCAGACTCGTTCGTTGTTTCTAACTGCGGCGTCAGGCTGCTGCGCACCGACCTCACCGAGGACGAGGTCCGGCCTCATCTGACCACCCTTGTAGACGCCCTGTACAACGCCGTTCCCTCGGGCGTCGGGGTCGGCGGTCGCGTGAAGGTCGGGATGGGAGAGATAGACGAGGTGCTCGCGAAGGGCGCCCGCTGGGCCGTGGCGCGCGGATACGGTACGGCCGGCGACCTGGACGTGACAGAGGCGGGTGGAGCCCTGGAGCAGGCAGATCCCGCGACCGTCAGCGGCGAGGCCAAGCAGCGCGGCCGCGGGCAGGTAGGCACGCTCGGTTCGGGGAACCACTTCCTGGAGATCCAGGTGGTGGATCACGTATTCGATGCGTCCGCCGCAGCGGTCCTGGGGATTGAGGAACCCGGCCGGATTGCCGTTTTCGTCCACACAGGGTCCCGGGGACTGGGGCACCAGGTTTGCACCGACTACCTGCGCGTCTGCGAGCGCGCCTCGAGCCGTCACGGCATCCACCTGGTGGACCGGCAGCTCGCGTGCGTGCCGCTGCGGTCCCCGGAAGGAGAGCGGTACTTCGGCGCGATGAGCGGGGCGGCCAACTTCGCGTGGGCCAACCGGCAGCTCATCACGCATTGGGTGCGCGAGGCATTTGAGCGGGTGCTGGGTCAATCGTGGGAACGCCTGGGCCTTCGCCTGGTCTATGACGTGGCCCACAACATCGGGAAGATCGAGACGCACGAGGTGGACGGAAAGCACCGCCGCGTCTGCGTACACCGCAAGGGCGCCACGCGTGCTTTTCCGGCCGGACATCCCGAGGTCCCGGCCCGCTACCGCGAGGTCGGCCAGCCGGTGTTCATCCCCGGCGACATGGGGCGGTACTCGTTCGTTGCCATCGGGGCCGAGGGCGCGATGCACGAGGCCTTCGGCTCCACCTGCCACGGTGCCGGACGTTTGCTCGGCCGCAAGGCCGCGCTTCGGCATCTCGCGGGGCGGGACGTCAGCGACGAACTGCGCAAGGCAGGCATCGTCGTCCGCTCGCGGGACCGAGGCCTGCTGGCCGAGGAAGCGCCAGAGGCGTACAAGGATGTTGCCGACGTCGTGGCCATCTGCCATGCCGCGGGGTTGAGCCACCGGGTCGCGCGGATGCGCCCGATAGGCGTGGTCAAGGGATAGCCCGGGACAGGAGGAGCATGGTGCAGACGCTCGCCACCGAGGAGCAGCGGCTTGTCCACCGGACTATAAGAGGGTTTGCTCGGGAGGAACTGCGGCCGCACGCTGCGATCTGGGACCGCGAAGGCCGCTTCCCGGTTGAGCTGGTTCCCCGGCTGGCAGGCCTGGGGCTGATGGGTATGACCGTGCCTGCTGACTACGGCGGGAGTGGCCTGGACGCCGTGACCACGGCGACCGCAATCGAGGCACTGGCCTGGGGCGACGGTGGTGTTGCGCTGTCGGTGGCCGCGCACAACTCGCTGTGCACGGGACACGTCGCGGCGTTTGGCAACGAGGCCCAGCGCCGCAGGTTCCTGCCGCGCCTGGCCAGCGGCGAGGCGCTGGGTGCCTGGTGCCTGACCGAGCCCGGCGCTGGCAGCGACGCCGCGGCCATAAAGACGCGCGCCGAGCGTCGCGGAGATCGCTGGGTACTCAACGGCACCAAGGTCTTCGTCACCAACGGCAGCCACGCAGGGATCTATGTGGTCATGGCCGTGACCGCGCCCGGGGCCGGCAGGAAGGGGATCAGCGCATTAGCGGTCGAGCGCGGCAGCAAGGGGCTGGAGATCGGCCGCAAAGAGGACAAGCTTGGGGTTCGCAGCAGCGATACCTCCGAGATCCACTTTGCGGACTGCGAGGTGCCGGACGAGCAACTTCTTGGCGAGGCTGGAGACGGCTACCCCCAGGTGATGCGCGTGCTGGAGCGGGGCCGCATCGGGATCGCGGCAATGGCGGTGGGCATCGGGCACGCGGCGCTCGACGCCAGCCTGTCGTACGCGCAGGAGCGCACTGCCTACGGCCGGCCAATCGCCGACCTGCAGGCAATCCAGTTCATGCTGGCCGACATGGCCACCGAGCTGGACGCCGCCTGGCTGTTGACCGAGCACGCCGCGGAACTGGCCGACCGAGGCCAGCCGTTTCGCCGCCAGGCCTCGATGGCCAAGCTCTACGCTTCCGAGGCCGCAGCGCGTGCCGCTGCCCGCGCGGTACAGATCCACGGCGGGTATGGGTTCACCAAGGACTATCCCGTGGAGCGCTTCTACCGCGACGTGAAACTGTGCGAGATCGGCGAGGGCACGAGCGAGGTCCAGCGGGCGATCATCTCCAAGTCTGTGCTGGCGGACTCCGGGCGGTAGCGGGAGGTGCCTGGGTTGGTCCGCGCCGAGGGACATCGGGTGATCCGGGCCCCGGTGCAGCGCGTCTGGCAGTTGCTGAGCCGGCTCGAATCCCACCCGCGGTTCACCAACATCTGGATGGCCGCGGACATGATAGACCGGTCCCCTGCCTCTCCTTTGGTGGAGTTCCGCGGGTTCTTCGGAGGCCTGCCGGTCGCGTCGGTGCAGAGGTTCTCGCTGAGGCCCCCTGGCCGGATCGAGTTCAGACAGGTGCGCGGGACGTTCCTGGAGATGACGGGAGCGTACGTAATAAGGGACTCCGACGGCGAGACGGATCTTTTCGTGCAACTGGCGGTGGACCCCGGCGTTGCACTCTTCTCCGAGGCGGCGGTGCGCCAGGTCCTGGCAGGCCACATCGAGGGCACGCTGGCCAAGATCAAGACTTCGGCCGAGCGAGACCTGGCTCGTCCATCCATCCGGCGCGAGCGGCCGTCTGCTGCCGGGGTGCCTGCGGTGACCGAAGAGGCCGGTGCAGGCGGCGTGCCAGAGGCCGAAGAGGAACCAGAGGGCGCCGTCGAGCCGGCGGTCGCACCAAGCGTGCCCGCGGCTGCACCAGGCGTGCCCGGGGCAGTGCGGCCTGGAGATGTCAAGGGACGGCGCCGCCGCCGGCGGCGCCGTCCCAAGGCACGAGGACAGCCGCCGCCTGCGCAGAGTAGGTAGAGACGCGTGCTACACTTTCGGTGCCAGAGACCGGGTGCCGTCCGAATGATGGGAGGAACAAGATGGCCGGCCGCAAGAGCAGACCCACGCGAGAGCAGATCCTGGATGCCCTTCGCGACGTGCAGGATCCCGAGCTTCACAGGAGCATCGTTGAGCTGAACATGGTTCGGGAGATAGCCGTGGAGGACGGCCGGGTGAGCGTGGAGGTGCTGCTTACGATCAGCGGCTGTCCCCTGCGCGAGACAATCGCCAGCGCGGTTACCGAGCGCATCCGTGCCATGGACGGGGTCAGCGACGTGCAGGTCCGGCTCGGCGTCATGGACCAGGAGCAGCGTCAGGCACTGGTCAGGCAACTGCACGGCGGCGAACCGCCTGCTGCCCTGGACGGCGCGATGCCTCCCTCCAGGCCGCGGGGCCTTCTCAGAGAGGGCTCGACCACGCGGGTGATCGCGATCGCCAGCGGCAAGGGCGGCGTGGGGAAGTCCACCGTGACCGCGAACCTGGCCGTGGCGATGGCGCTTGAGGGCCGGCGGGTGGGGGTGATTGACGCCGACATCTACGGCTTCTCCATCCCTCGGATGCTCGGCGTCACCGGACGGCCCACCGCCATAGACCAGATGCTGATCCCGCTTGAGAGCGACGGCATCCGCGTGATGTCCATCGGGTTCCTGCTGCCCGATGACTCAGGGGCGGTGGTCTGGAGGGGCCCGATGCTGCACAGGGCCCTGGTCACCTTCATCTCTGATGTGCACTGGGGCGACGACCTGGAGTATCTGCTGATTGACCTGCCACCCGGGACCGGAGACGTCTCCCTTACGATCGCGCAGACGCTGCCCCACTCCAGCATGCTGATCGTTACCACACCACAGCCCGCGGCCGTGAGCGTAGCAAGGCGCGCCGCGAAGATGGCCGAACTGGTCAACATGGAGGTCATCGGCGTGGTTGAGAACATGTCGGGGTTCACGCCGGCACCCGGGGCGCCGACCGTTGACCTGTTCGGCCGGGGCGGCGGGCAGCGACTGGCCGAGATCCTGGGTGTACCGCTTCTGGGGGAGATCCCCATTGATCTGGCCCTGCGCGAGGGCGGCGACAGCGGGCTGCCCACGATCAGGGCCCATCCGGACAGCCCTGCCTCGAAGGTGCTGCGTGAGGTGGCCCGGAGGGTCGTGGCTCGGCTGCCGGTTGCTCACCGAGCGCAGGAGGGCAGAGCCCCTTGACCGGAAGCGGGCGGGCCATTGTGCTGGCGGTGACCCCAGTGCTGCTTGCGGTGCTGCTTGCGGCGCTGTTGCCAGCGGCGCCGTCCAGGATCGCGTTCGCGCAGGGCACGGCCGCGGAGTGGCCGGCCCTGACCCGGCGGTTCGAGCAGCAGGTCCAGCAGACCCCAGCGGATCCAGGCACCAGGTTCACGCTCGCGATGCTCTACGCGCGCAGCGGGCGAGTCCTTGACGGCTTCAAGCAGCTTCAGGAGGCCGATCAAGCAATCGGTTCCCTTGCCGGCCGTCCGGCGCTGGCGCGGCAGATCGTGACCGAGACCGAAGGACTCCTGCGCCGGAACCCCCGCGATCTGCTCGCCCGTTACCGGCTGGCGTTTGCCCGCTACTTCCTGGGAGAGCATCCGGCTGCCGCCGCCGAGTTCGAGCGAATCGTCGCGCTCGACCCGCAGAACGACTGGGGCTACGGCTATCTTGGGCAGGGGTACGCCAACCTGGGGCAGTTGGACCGCGCGATCGCCACATGGGAGAGGGGTCTCGCGGTCAACCCCAAGAACGCGGTGCTCCACTACATGCTGGGCCTGAGCTACACCCGTAAAGGGGACAAGAAGAAGGCCGCTGCCCACCTGGCCGCTGCGTACCGCGATCGGACGCTCTACGATTACATTACGCGGAACCCCAAGTGAGACCGTCCGTGAGTGCGAAGCGCGCGACATCCCTGGCAATCGCTGCGGTTACGCTCTGGCTCGGGGCGGCCGCAGGGCCGACCGCCCGCTCTGCCGGGGCACTTTCTCCCGCGTCGACACCGTCTGTTACACCGGCGCCGGTGGCCACACCGGCACCCACGTCCTCCCCGCGGCTTACGGTGACCGCGGACGAGTTGCACGCCGATGCCCAGGCCCGCACGGTGGTGGCCGCGGGCCGTGTGCGCATCACAGACGGCACGACGACGGCCACAGCCGCACGTGCGACCCTATACCATCGAGAGGGGCGCGGGGTCCTGACAGGTCAGGCGAAGGTTGTCACACCTCAGGGCGTGCTCGAGGGCGGTGAGATCACGATCCTGTACACCATGTCGGCGATCACCCGCATCGTGGCGCGCGGGAAGGCCAGCCTGGAGGTCGAGAGCGGGCTGGTCTCCGCCGCGCAGGTGACCATCGTGCCGGAAACCGACACGGTCACGGCTCTGGGTGACGTTACGCTCTTCACGCCGCCGGATCTGATTGCCACCGGCGCCCGGCTGGTCTACATGCGCACGCGCGGCGAGGCGGTCCTGGAAGGCCGCGCCCGCGTGCAGAGCCGGGACGGGTTCCTCCAGGGTGAGCGGATCGAGGCGCTGGGCCGGTGGGAGCGGGTGAAGGCCACCGGAGGCGTGCACGCGGTCCTGCGCGACATTGAGGTCCGAAGCGTGGCGGCCGAGGTCTTCATGGCGGAGCGCAAGGCCGTCTTCGGCGGCGAGGTGAGACTGACACAGGCGGGCCGCTTCCTGGTGACCGAGAAGCTGACGGTCTGGTACGAGGCAGGCCGTTTCGTGGCGGAAGGCCAGACCAGGGCGCGGATAGAAACAACACCCTGACAGATACACCGGCGCCATACCGCGGCCCGGGTGGGGAGGCACCACCATGACCACAGCACGCACCAAGAGACCACAGCTCGATTCAATGCCGCTCGCGCACGGCAAGCGCGCGCGACTGCACCGCCTGCTGTACGAGCACGGACCCGGGCAGGGTACAATGCTCATTCTCCCGGTGGACCAGGGCCTCGAGCACGGCCCGGTGGACTTCCTTCCAAACCCGCCGAGCGAGAACCCGGATTTTCAGATACGGCTGGCGATTGACGGCGGCTACTCCGCCATCGCGTTCCACTACGGCATCGCCGCGCGCCACCTGGCTCCCTACGCCGGCAAGATCCCGCTCATACTCAAGATCAACGGCAGCACGAACATCCCGCCGTCGGACCGGGCGTTCTCGGGGATGACCGCGCATGTAGAGGACGCGGTCCGGCTTGATGCCGCCGCTGTCGGCTACACCCTGTACGTGGGCTCGCCCCGGCAGGACGAGGACATCGCTCAACTGACCGCGGTGCGCGCGGAGTGCGACCGCTACGGAATGCCCCTGGTCGTTTGGTCGTACCCCAGGGGCGAGGCGATTGAGAAGAAGGGCGGTCGCGACAGCCTGTTCGCCGTGGACTACGCTGCGCGCGTGGCGACCGAGCTCGGCGCCGACGTGATCAAGCTGAACGTGCCCGTCTTCGATCAGAAGTCGAAGGAGGGCTCACCCACGCCGTACAACACCATGGTCCTGGAGTACCGCGAGGCAGTGGAGAAAGTCGTGCGCAGCGCCGGGCAGTCGTTCGTGCTCTTCAGCGGAGGCGGCAAGATAGGCGACGCCGACCTGCTCGAGAAGGCAAGACTCGTGATGCAGGCCGGCGCCACCGGGCTCATCTTCGGCCGGAACATGTGGCAGCGTCCGATGGACGAGGCACTGCGCATCACCGCGGAGATCAAGCGCCTGATGCTGGAGGAGTAGACCGATGCAGGCCGTTCACATCCACCAGCACGGAGGCCCCGAGGTCCTTGTCTACGAGGCGGCCCCGGAACCCGTGGCCGGGCCGACCGACGTCCTCGTCTCAATAAGGGCGGCTGCGCTCAACCACATTGACCTTTGGGTCAGGCGGGGTCTGCCCAGGCTGCGGCTGCGGTTTCCCCACATCCTGGGCGCCGACGTGGCCGGCGTGGTGGCCGGCGTAGGCGAACGCGCGACAGGCGTGGCCGTTGGGGACGAGGTGATGATCTCGCCCGGGGTCTCCTGCGGGCAGTGTCCGGCCTGCATCTGTGGCCGCGACACGCTGTGCGACTCGTTCTCGATCCTGGGCGAGCACATCCCGGGCGGCTACGCCGAGTTCGTCGCCGTTCCCCGCGTGAACGTGCTGCCCAAACCGGCCCACCTCGGATTCGAGGAGGCCGCAGCGGTGCCCCTGGTCTTCCTGACCGCCTGGAACATGCTCGTTACAAATGGGCGCATCAGGATGGGCGAGACAGTGCTGATCTGGGGCGCGGGCAGCGGTGTGGGCAGCGCCGCGGTGCAGATCGCACGGCAGTTCGGGGCCCGGGTATTCGCCACCGCCGGCGCGGACTGGAAGCTGGACCGCGCCAGGGAGCTGGGCGCCCACGAAGTGGTCAACCACTCTGAGCAGGACGTCTACGAGGAAGTGCGCCGCCTGACCAACAAGCGGGGAGTGGACGTGGTGTTCGATCACGTGGGCAAGGCCACATGGGAGACGAGTCTCAAGTCGCTGGCGCGCGGAGGCCGGCTGGTGACCTGCGGCGCTACCACGGGTGCCGACGGGACCACCGACATCAGGTACATCTACGGCCGGCAACTCGCGATCCACGGGACCTGGGTGGGCACCAAGCGTGAGATGCTCGAGGTGATGCGGCTGGTCGAATCCGGCGGCGTCCGTCCCGTGGTGCACGCGGTGCTCCCGCTGGCTAAGGCCGCGGAAGCCCACCGCATGCTGGAGCGCCGCGAGCAGTTCGGGAAGGTCGTGCTGGTGCCTTAGGGTTCTGGAGCCGCTGGCGGGGCGGAGGGTTCTTCCTCGCCGATCCACTCGGCGCCGCCGGCCCAGATCTCCTTCTTCCATATCGGGACGGTCTGCTTGAGGGTATCAATCGCGAACCGGCCGGCCTCGAACGCCTCGCGGCGGTGTGGCGCGGCCACCGCGATGGCGACGCTGATCTCGCCGATTGCCAGGGCACCCAGGCGGTGAACGATGGCGATACGTGCACCCCAGCGCTCCGCTGCCTGCTCCGCGATTCGGGCCATCTCGGTCCGCGCGAGCGCCTCGTACGCCTCGTACTCGAGGCGCTCCACGTCGCGGCCGCGCGAGTGATCGCGGACCGTGCCGAGGAACAGCACGGCCGCGCCCGCGCCCGGGTGGCGTACCGAGTCGAGTACCGCTTCCACGCGGATGGGATCCCTTACGAGTTCGACGAGAGAGCCGCCGCTGACCGGTGCCAGCAGCGCAACGCGGTCGCCGTGGGCCAGGGCGGTGCTCGGTGGCACTACGGCATCATTGATCGCCACCGTGGTCGGGCGCGGCATGCGGTTCAGTTTCAGATACTGCGCGGTGAGGATGTCCCAGACTCCGCCGGCCGTGGTGCCGTCCGGGACCGCAAGCTGAACGGTTGGGGTGCCCACGGCTTCCCGGTGGGCGGCGAATAGAGAAACGGTGATTTGCATGGGGCCATCAGGACCGGTTCACGCGCATCGTAGCACGCGTCCCCGCATGCGGCAAGGATGCTTCCGCGCGCGGTGTGCAGGCGTGCGCGCGCTGCGCGCAGGAGCGCGTGTCCTGCATCTGCCCCGATGGGGGCTTGTGCTCATAGGTGTGCTGGTAGCCACCGCGGTTCCCGCGCGCCCGGCCGTTACCGGGATCATAGGTCGGGACGAGGAGATCCGGATCGGCCGCCACGCGGCGGCCAGCCTGGAAGCCGAGGTTGGCCTAACGCAGGACCCCTCGCTGGCAGCCCGGGCGGCCGGGGTGGGGCAGCGCGTGGCCGCTGTCTCAGATCGGCGTGGATTGCCCTATGCGTTCAAGGTGCTGCGCGGCCGTGAGGTGAATGCGGTCTCGCTGCCCGGCGGGTTTGTCTACGCCACCGAGGGGCTTGTCCGGTTTGTCCAGTCCGACGCCGAACTGGCCTTCGTGATGGCGCACGAGGTGGGTCACGTGGCCGCCAGGCACCACGTGGTGATGATCGAGCGGCATTTCCTCTTCGGACTGGTCGCTCGGGTGCTCCTGGGTGGTGACGCCACCGCCACGCAGATCGCGGAGATAGTGCGGTTCTTCCTGTCGAGAGGGTTCTCGCGTGAGTTCGAGTTCGAGGCCGACCGACTGGCCGTTGACTACGCGCACCGCGCCGGATACGACGCGTCGGCCGCCCTCAGATTCATGAGCCGGCTGCGCGCCTCCGGGGATAGAGACCCGGGCAAGTATGAGGTTCTCCTGCGCACCCACCCTGGTCTCACTGACCGCATGGCCAGGGTAAGGGAGCACCTGAGGCGCCTGGGATACCGGGACGCTGGTGTTGCCGCGGTCGCGGCTGTTCTTCAGGCATTGCCGTGACGGTCAGCGATCCGTACGCGATGCCGGGGACCTACCGCAAGGCGCAGTTGCACTGTCACACCCGCCGTTCCGACGGCCGGTTTGAACCCGCCGACCTGGCCCGCCGATACCGTGACGCCGGGTACAGCTTCGTGTGCTTCACCGACCACGACCGCGTTACTCGCTGCGATGAGGTGAGCGACGACTCGTTCCTGGCTCTGCCCGGGGTCGAGGAGACGATCGTCCGGGGCATACCTCCGCTGGGGCCGCACCTGGGTCGCCTGCTGGTTGACCGGGTGCTGGGGGCTGGTTCTGCCCAGGATCGCATCACGCGCACCCTGGCCGCCGGCGGGATCCCGTGCCTGGAGCACCCGTCGTGGACCGGCAACCTGTGGACCGGTGCGTGGACGGCCGAGACGATGGCGACACTGCCCGGGCCGTTTCTGGTTGAGATCTGGAATCCGCACTCGAACCCGGACGAGGACCTGCGCCGCTGGGCCCGCGCGGCCTGGGCGCACGGCCCAGAAGGGCGCATCGGCGCGGTCGCTGGCGACGACTGCCACATCCTGCCCCAGTTCGACCGCGGCTGGGTGATGGTGAAGGTCGAGGCGATCACGGCCGACGCCCTGCGCGCCGCGCTGCTTTCCGGGGCGTTCTACGCCAGCACAGGCGTGGAAGCCGATCTCGGTGTCACCGACGGCGCTGTTGCAGTGCGCAGCGCCGCCGGTGAGGTGCACGTGTTCGATGCCGGGGGCCGTTCGCGTGCCGTGTTCCGTGGGGGCGAAGGACGCTACACGCCTGCAGGCGACGAAGGGTTTGTGCGGGTGGAGTGCCGGGCTGGCCCGCGGCGGGCCTGGAGCCAGGCGTTCTGGGTCCTCGCGACGCCATGATAGTCGGCGTCGCGGTGCTCCTGCGGCAGCAAGGGCGGCTCCTCTTCGATGTTCAGAAGCCCGAGGGGTGGACGCACACGCCCGGAGGAGGGGTCATCATCGGGATAGGCTGCATCGGAGGGCGCATCGAGCCGGGCGAATCCACCCTCGAGGCGCTTCAGAGGGAGGCGCTGGAGGAGATCGGCTGTACTATCCTCCTGGACAGGCCGGCAGAGCCCTTCTCCGTGGGTGCTGATGGGGCTGTGAGGACTCACCAGCCCGAGGAGGTCCCGGAGGGAGTGCTGTTCTTCTGGGAGGGGTCTGGGCATGGTTTCATCGAGGGCGGTCAGGTCGCGGTCTTCTCGGGAAGACCTGCTGGCCCGCTCAACCTCGGTGACATCCCCGCGGTCATCGGCATGAGCCGCGAGGTTCTGATGGAGTGCGGTGCGCAATCCCTGACCGTCGAGGACGTGCTTGCCCGCGGAGGGACGATAGAAGAGCGGCAGGCCGTCCCGCGACACGTGCGGCTGCTTCCCGTGATGACAGCCGGAGTAGTGGCCGCGCTGCCGGAGGAGTTCAGGCTCGTCGTGCTGTGCCATCTTGAGCGCATCTAGAATGTTCCCTCAACCCGATCCCGGCGAATTCCATCGCCTCAAGTCGGTCACCGCAGAGGTGGAGGGCTGGCTACGTGACGATGAGGCCGCCTTCCTGTACTCGGCCGCGTATGGTGGGCCTGGCGAAGGGAGCATCGTCGAGATCGGTAGCTGGAAGGGGAAGTCGACGATCTGGTTGGCCAGCGGCTCGAAGGCCGCCGGCCGTGAGAAGGTATACGCCATCGATCCCCACACCGGGAGCGCAGAGCACGGGTCGGGGATCTGGACGTTTCCCGAGTTTGAGGGGAACATCCGGCGCGCGGGGGTGGCGGACCGCGTGGTACCCCTGGTCATGACCTCGGAGCAGGCGGTGGCGTGCTGGTCAGGGCCGGTCAGGCTGCTCTGGATCGACGGCGCGCACGAATACGACGCGGTGAGCCGCGATTTCAAGATGTGGGAGCCGTATCTGATCGAGGGTGGTGTTGTGGCACTGCACGACACGATCGGTTGGTTCGTCGGTCCTCGGACAGTTGCGGTCCGCAGCATCCTGCGCTCCGGGCGGTTTCACAACTGCGGGATCGTGGGCATTACGACCTACGGCCGGAAGGCCCGGTCCCTCAGCGCGGTAGATGTACTGCGAAACTGGGCGGTGCTGGCCCAACTGAACCTGCTGGAGCTCGGCGGCAGGCGTTGATCCGACAGGCCCGCTTTTGGGATGGGTCGGGCTATGCTGGGGGCCCGCGAATGTGGCATTCTCGGATCCCCAGCCCAAGAACCGCCGCGCGCGGTTCGTGCAGGACTTGCCCGGAAGAATAGCGTAACCGTGGGCAGCTAGCGTTGGCAGACCGCGATCATGCCTACGCCACCCGCCACATCACCTCGCGCTGATGCCCGCCGCCTGGCCCTTGCGGTTGCCGGCATTGGAATCCCGCTGGGCGGAATGGTCGTCGCTGCCGCTGCCATTGCCTGGGCCGCGCTGGGGGAGAGGCGGCTATGGACCAGGACCCCGCTGGACCTTCCGCTGGCAGCGTTCCTCGCCTGGTCCATCCTTGCGGCGGCGGTCTCTGAGTTCCGAAGCCAGGCGTTCCTTGAGGTGCTGGGCCTTGCCTGTGTCATCTATCTGGCGTACCAACTTCCCTTCAGGTGGTTCCAGGCAAGGCCAGACCTGATCGGTGTGCTCTACCGCTGGGCGTGCGTCGGCCTGCCGATCGCGGCCGCAGTCGGGCTGCTGAGCTACCTGTATCTCCACAATCCACACTTGGGGCCTTTCCGACGGTTCAGTCTGGGACCGCAACCCCCTGGCGTGTCCGCCTATGCCCTCGTGGCCGCGATGTTGCTGAGCCTTGGTGCGTTCCCGCGTCGCCGCTGGGTCGTGCACGCATGCCTTGCGGCAGGGGTGTTCGCGCTGATCGGAACGCTCAGCCGTTGGGCCCTTCTGGGCTTCTGCATTGGGTTGACGTTTTGGTCGACGCGAGTGGTTCGTGAACAGCCCCGCGCAGTTGTGTCTGTTCTTGCCACGGTCGTCATCTCTGCGGCGATCACGCTTTCGCTCCCGCTGTCTCGAACCATGGTGGGTCAGTATCTGCACGGCGACAAGAGCCGCAACCCGTGGCCTCGCGCCCTGGTTGTCGGCTTCACCCCCAGCGTGGGCTTTCCAGAGCGGCTTGCCATTTGGCGGACCACGAAACGGATAATTGAGAGCCACCCCTGGTTCGGCGTCGGACACGGCGCGTTCGGGACGGTCTACGCGCGGTACAAGGATCCGGCGGACCGGACGATCGCGGTCATGGAGTTGCCCGCCCATTTGGGCGCGGCGCATGCTCACAACGACGTGCTTGCGGTTGCGGCGGCCGCGGGCATCCCGGCGGCGATTGCTTTCGTTCTCCTGCTTGTGCTGGCGCTTGTGAGAGCGTTCTCACGGGGAATCCCGGCCTCGACCCCCGCGGTCGCCGCGCTCGTGGCTATGCTGGTGCACGGCAACTTCGACGCAGTGTCCCATGCATTTGCGGGCCCTCTCCTGGTGTTCTGGATTGTACTCGCAGCTTCTATGGCGGGCCCTCAGCCCGATATCATTGCCAGAAGGGCTTCTGCAATGAGGTGAGAGCCGCCAGGCGGTCCCATGCGCGCCCGCCCCACGGCGCCCCGGCGTTCCCGCTCATCGGGATCACGGAGCAGCCGGACGGTCGCAGCGGCCGCTTCCCGCCAGTCGCGGGCAGGAATGAGGGCCTCGCCCAGGAGCCGGTGCTGCATCTGGAGGAAGGCCGGGGTGAACTGCGCGCCAGGGCCGGGGAATGCAACAACCGGCTTTCCCAGCCCTGCGGCCTGCTCATTGGCAGTTCCCGCCATCCCGACGACGACGCTGGCCCGCGCCACCGCGTCCGCGAACGCCGTCGTGAGGGCAATATGCGCGCCACCAACAGTCGCGCCGCTAGCAGTCGTTCCGCCTACGGTCGCGCCGCTCCGACAGGGTGCTGCTTGAAGGAGGTGGTGCAGAATGTCCTCGGCGTTGACCGTTCGCGCCACAGGAAGAAGAAACCGAACCTCCGGTTCCTCAGCGGCGATCGCCTGCGCGGCCTGCGCGAGGAGCGCGGCGTTTCCTGGCGCGTCGGCGCGGCTCCCGGGGAGCAGCGTTACCACCTGCGCCTCCGGGGGAAGGCCGAACGTCTCACCCGCGTTCCCGACCAGGTCCATCATCACATTGCCCAGCGAAACCGCCGGTAGCCCCATGGCGGCCAGGGCCTGCGCAGTGTCGGGGTCGCGCGTGAAGATGCGGCTGGCGCTGCGGCGCATCACGCTGATAGCCAGTGCGCCGAACTCGCTGATCCGCACCGAGTCCGCCGTCGAGACGAACGCTACACGGGGGGCGGCGTGCGCGGCCATCCCCAGGCAGTAGGCGTCACCCACTGCCACGACAAGATCGTGCCTGCCGCGCTGGCTGGATACCGTTCGTCTCTGCCCGAGCCACAGCCCGATCAATCCAGCGGCCAGATCGTCGCCCAGCCCCCGAAGCCCTGCGCGCATTGAGAACCCACCGCTGGGCAGCATTCGGCAGGGACCGAGCAGCGGTACCGAGGGGGGGTAGGCGCCGGTGCCGACCAGGGGATAGGCGGTCACGGTGACGCCTGCCGCCTGCAGCGGCGCGGCGATGCTGGCGGCTATCAGGTCCTCGCCTGTGCCGTTGCTGACCATGAGGACCCTACCCGTCATGAGGGGCGCTCCCAGGTCGAGTCCGCCGCGGCGTGCCCTTCGCGCAGGGCACTGAAGACGCCCCTGTAGTACGCGTCCCAGAGGAGGTTGTTGTAGCACTCGTTGAGGATGAGATACCGGTGATGCCGTTCGGCCCACGGACGGAACGTCTGGACGAGACGCCTTGCGATGCCGGTGCGGAACACCAGCCACTTCAAGGGAAGCAGGAGGGGGTGGATCTCGAAATGGAACCCCAGCGCGGCCTTCCTGCCGTGCTTCTGCCAGAACCGCACCGCCGCGCGTCCGGACTGGACCTGGCGGGCGACCGCCGCCTCTATCGAGATGGGGTGGTGGTGCAGGCCCAAGGCTTCCGGCTCGTACAGAATCCGCCCGCCGGCCTGGTGGAAGCGGAAGGCCATCTCGGTGTCCTCCGCCCCATAGCCTGCGAACCCCTCATCAAACCGCCCGACCTTCTCGAATGCGTGCCGGGTGATCGAGAAGTTCCGGCCGACAACGTGCAAAGGTGACAGGTTCTCCCGTCTGCGGATTGTCAGGTCGGGCATTAGGTTGCTCGTCCGCATGAAGGGCGTGGTCAGGGTCTCGGGATCGGGAACGGTCCGCCCCTGGACCGCGCGCATGGTCGTGGCATCGCCGTAGTGGCGCAGGTGGGCGCTCACCATGCCTGGATAAGCGAAGACGTCCGGGTCCATGAACAGGAGGACATCGCCGGCAGCTTCCAACGCGCCCCGGTTGCGGGCAGATGCGAGGCCCCGGTTGGGCTGGCGCACTACACGAACGGACACGGGTCCCCTGCAACTGCCCGCGATCTCGGACGTACCATCTGTGGAACCGTCATCCACCACTATTATCTCTAAGGTGCCCTGCGGCGCATCCTGCGCCCACAGCGCCTCGATCGCACGGCGGAGCGTTCCTCCCGCGTTCAGGCACGGCATGACCACCGATAGCCGTGTCATGGTTTGTGCGGGACGCGGCGGCGCATGGCCTCAAACACTCCGTTGTAGTACGAGCGCCAGAGCAGGTGGTTGTAGCACTCGCTGCACAACGGCAGCACGGAATGCCGTTCTGCCCACGGCAGGACCGCCTCAACAAGACGCGTGATGACCCCAGTTCGGTAGACGAGCCACTTCAGGGGAAGCAGGGCAGGGTGGACCTCGAGAAACAACCCCAGGTGCGCCGGCCTTCCGTGCTTGCGCCAGAAGTAGACTGCGCCCTCCCCACCCTGGTGGAGCTTCGGGATGAGACCATCCAGGGTTTGGATGTGATGGTGGTAGACAAGGGCGGCGGGTTCGTATCTCAGCGATACTCCCGCCCGCTGCAGGCGGAGTCCCAGCTCGATGTCCTCCCACCCGTAGCCCACGAAGCCCTCATCGAACCCACCCACGCTCCGAAACGCCGCCGCCGTCACCGAGAAGTTGCGGGTGATGATGTGCATGGGGGAGAGCGCGTTGCGCCTGCGGATGGTAACGTCGGGTATCAGGTTCGTGGCGCGCATGAAGACCGTCTTCAGACTGTCGCGATGCGTGACCGATCGGCCCTGGACACCCACCGCGCCTCCGTCCGCGTGGTGCGCCAGGTGCGCGGAGACGAGCCCGGGTGTCGCCCAGATGTCGGCATCCAGGAACAGCAGCGCACGGCCTCGGGCCTCGGCGGCGCCCAGGTTGCGCGCGGCCGCGCGGCCGCGGTTCGCCTGGCGGAGCACGCGAATCGGCACAGATCCCCTGCCGCCTTCGAGTCCGTCCGTGGACCCATCGGTCGAGCCATCATCCACAATGACTACCTCGAAACGGTCGGGGTCCGCATCCTGAGCCTGCAGCGCCTCGATGGCCCTGTGGAGCACCCAGCCACCGTTGTAGGCCGGGATGACGACGCTGATCTCGGGCCCCGAGTTCATCGGCGTCCTCTAGCCTGCCCGAGCGCGAGCAGCGCGGCGAAGCCAAAGCCCATGTGGACCGACGCCACCGTAACATCGAAGAGCTGGTGCACGAGTACGGCCACCGTAGCCGCGAGGCACGCTACCCAGAGCCCGTCGGTGCGCGGGTCACCGCGGGTGCACGCGATCCGGCGCCAGAGCCCGCACAGTGCTGCGACGATGAAAGCCAGGAACGCCACCAGCCCGACGAGCCCTGTCTCAGCGGCGAAGGTGAGATAGAGATTGTGCGCGGTCGTGGGATCCTGCACGATGTCTTCCGGCATGTGCCGGGGCCAGGCGCGGCTGAACGTGCCGTAGCCCGTCCCCAGGACCGGGTGCGCCCGGGCAATCCGTAGCGCCCCTTCCCACAGTGCCAGACGATCGAGGTTGAACGTCGCGCTGGGAATGGCCTCGATCCTACGGGCCAGCGAGACTCTCCCGGGGCCGATCGCGGCGGTCGCGAGGAGCAGCACGACGAGACAGAGCACAAGCAGCCCGGCCCGCCTGCGCGGGGCAAGTACCACCATAACCGCCAGGCCCGCCAGGGCCGCAATCCATGCTCCCCGCGACCAGGTGAGCTCCAGGGCAGCCAGCACTACAACAAGTCCTGCGGCGGCGAGGATCCGGACGGGTACCCCATCCGCGACTGTCCAGATGCCCAGTAAGAGGACGGCCGTCGCCGTAAGTGTCGTGCCGAGGGCGGTCTGGAAGAGGGGCGGGGTCGAGGCGCCGACCGGCCAGTAAGGGGCCGACCGCAGGATTCCCCAGACCGCCGCGAGCAGCCCTCCGGCGGCCCAGGCAGCGACGAGATACCTGACGACCTCTTGCCGGGCCTGCACAACCCGAGCGATAGAGTACACGCTTACCCACATTGTCAGCCCAAACAGGACGGCGAGCCCGGCCGACCACAACCGCCACTCCGAGGCCAGGCCCGAAGCAAGGCAGGCGGCCAGGAGCGCGGCAAGGGGACGGTCGAAGGCTGTCGGAATCCACGGACGCCGTCCTGAGGCGATGTCCAGGATGATGGCCGCGAGCAACACGGGCATCGCCCACAGGGTATACCCTGCTGGGTACAAGAACACCGCGAGGAGCACGCCGCCCAGGAAGAGCCGGTCCAGTGCCCTGGGCGTCACGGTGCCCGCTCGCCAGCGCCCGGCGAGAACGCCGCCCCCAACCCCACGAGGGCAAAGAGTCCCACCGCTATGTGGATGCGCAGCACGGTGCCGTCCACCATCTGGTGTGCCAGTAGCGCGACGAAGGCGGCGAGCGCGGTCGCGCTCAACCTGCGCTGCTCGCTGCCCGGCGGCCCCCTGGTGTGCCATCTGGCAACGGCCAGCACCCCTGTGGTCAGGAAGAACAGAAGCGCCACCAACCCCACCAGGCCGGTCTCAGCGGCGGCCTGCAGGAAGAGGTTGTGTGCGAGCGGCGCGTGCGGGACGGCCGTGGAACCTTGTCTGTACCTCTCATACACGAACTGGAAGGTGGAGAGCCCGGTGCCCAGCACCGGATGGTCTGCGACCATCTTTGGGACCAGGCGCCAGATAGGGATGCGGCTGAACGGGCCGTCGGCAGCGGTGGTCTCCTGGATGCGACCTGCATGCCACTCCCAGCGCGGCCCCAGGGTTGGTATCGCCGCAACCATGACGAGCGCGGCCGCGAGCATACCAGGCCATAGGAGGCGGCGCTCGGTTCTGGCGACCAACACCCCCACGCCCAGCACCGCGGCCAGCCAGGCGCCGCGCGACCATGTGAGCACTAGGCCCGCGGTCGCCACGGAAAGGCCCGCCAGGCAGAGCAGGCGCCGCAGGCGCGGTCCATCGAGCGAGAGGCCAAGCAGCATGACCGCGGCGATTGCCATGGTCGTGCCCAGCTCGTTGGGGTTCATGTTGAACACCTGCGCCCGGGCGCCGGGCGCAGGCCCAAGCCAGGCGATGCCGAGCGCGCCTGCCGCCACCCCGCCCGCGGCCCAGGCCCCGATGAAGCGCCGGGCAAACACCGGGCGCTGGTGGACCGCGAGCACCACGGCGCGCAGGGTGACCGCCGCGCTCAGGCCGAACGCGACCGCCGACCACAAGGCCGTCCCGCGCCACTCAGACCACAGTCCCGACAGTACCGTGGCGGCCACTAGGCCGAGCAGGCCGGCATCCACAGGGGTACGGCGCCACAGCGGCTCGCCCGCCAGGGTCTCGCCTGCCGCGAGCACCAGCAAGAGGAGGAACCCCCCTGACGCGAAACCCACGGAGAAGACGAACGCCGTCAGCAGCAGGAGGAACTCACGCCAGCGCCAGGCCTCCACGCTAGATTCGCTCCGCGCCCGCGCGGAACCGGTCCAGCGCGGCGAGGTAGTGGCGGTTCAGGATCCCGCGCGTCACCAGGAACGCCAGCGTTGATAGATTTCGACTGCGCAGCCACCGCGCCAGCCGCAGGGCGGTCGCGGGCGAGACCAGGCCTGCCCCACCCAAAAGGAAGTGCAGCGCCCGCTGCGGCCGGGTGTCCTGGATCAGCATGCGGGTCTCAGGGCACGGGTGCTTCCGCAGCAGATAGAGCGCCGTGCGGGCCCGTTCCTCCTCCTTGGCCAGGTGCCGGTCGAGCGATTCCAGCGTCGGCGGCCGCTGGACATGGTACGCCAGTGCCGAAGGCGAGAACACCCTGGGGATCCCGCGGGCCTTTATGCGCAGCCCTAGATCGAAATCCTCCCACCCATAGACCCTAAACCCTTCATCGAATAACCCCGCCTCCACAAGAACCTGCCGCGGGACCGATGAGTTGCCGGTGTCCAGGTACGCCGGCGAGATCCTGATGCGGGGTGTCCGCGCAGGGATCTCCGGCGAGGGGATGACTATGACCGGCCCGCGGCCCACCACCGGGGAGGCGGCCGAGCGGTGGATCTCAAGGTGGCGCTGGAGGAAGTCTGGCAGCACCAGTACGTCGCTGTCCACGAATGCCACCAACGGCGCCGCAGCGGCCCGGATCGCCGCGTTGCGGGCCGCGCTCCTGCCCCGGTTGCGATCGAATCTGACGCAGCGAATCCTGACCCGGCCGGAGGCTGCCTCGCCGATCACCTGGGGCGTGTCGTCGGTGGAGCCGTCGTCAACCACCACTATCTCGTAGGCAGCAGGCGCGAGCGTCTGCGCGGTCAGGCGCGCCAGGCACAGCCGCAGGAGCCGGGCGTCGTTGTAGACGGGCACTACTACGCTGAGACCAGGGGCGGGTGCCGTGTGAGACATCCTACGGTGGGGGCGGCAGTTGGGCCGAAGTGGCAGGTACATCGGCCGGCGCCGCGTCTACCCATTGCAGCCGGAGGAGCCGGGCATAGGTTCCGTCCCGAGCCACGAGATCTTCGTGCCGGCCGTCTTCCACTACAGTGCCCTGGTCCAGCACGACTATCCGGTCCGCTCCCCGGACGGTTGAAAGCCGGTGCGCGATGATGAACGTGGTGCGCCCGCGGGTCGCCTGGGTGAGCGCGTCCTGGATCAGGGTTTCGGACTCGCTGTCCAGCGCGGCGGTGGCCTCGTCGAAGATGAGCAGGCGCGGATTGTTCAGCAGCGCGCGGGCAATGGCGATCCGCTGGCGCTGTCCGCCCGATAGTTGCAGGCCGTCCTCGCCCAGCAGGGTCCGGTAGCCGTCGCCGAGCGACTCGATGAACTCGTGCGCGTTGGCGGCCTTCGCCGCGGACACGACCTCATCGAATGGCGCATCGGGCCGGGCGTACGCGATGTTGTCGTACACGGTGCCGCGGAACAGGACGGTCTCCTGCGGAACCAGCCCGATCTGCCGCCGCAGGGAGCGGACCGTCACGCGGCGCAGGTCCCAACCGTCAATCTCAATGCGCCCTTCAGTGGGATCGTAGAACCGGCCGATCAGGTTGACCAACGTCGTCTTGCCCGCACCGCTCAGGCCGATCAGCGCAATGCGTTCGCCGGGCGCTATCTCCAGAGAGAGATCGCGGAGGGCCCACTGGCCCGGAGCATAGGCAAACGAGACGTTTTCGAAGCGGACGCGGCCGGCAATGGGCGGCAGTGCCACGGCGCCGGGGCTCTCCTGCAGGCCTGACGGCTCGTCCAGCAGGGCGCGGATCCGTCCGAAGGCGCCCAGCGCCTGCCGCAGTCCTGCGTAGTGGCGGGTGAGGCCGACCGCCGGCTGGACGGCCAGCCCCACATATCCCAGGAACGCGACGAGGGTGCCGACGGTAAGCCGGTCTGATGCCACGCGCTGCCCGCCCAGCCATAAGACCAGGACCACGCCGAATGCGGTCATGAAGCTGACGATGGGCACCTGGAGCGCTACCATGCGTCCGATGCGCAGATTCGCGCCGAAGGTTTGTTCATTCTCGTCGCGGAACCGCCGGATCTCCCTGTCCTCCCGCGAGAACGCGCGGATCACACGCGCGCCGGAGAACGCCTCGCGTATGAGACCCGCCAGGCCTGCCACGTGCTCCTGCGCCCGCGCAGCCGTGCCCTGTATCTCCCTGCCGAAGCTGCGGGCGATTATGCCGACGAACGGGATGACCACGGCGATCGCGAGGGCAAGTTGCCAGTCGATCCACAGCAGCATGGCCACGATGCCGGTGAACATCAACGCCGCGGAGGCCGCGTCCACGGCCCCCATCAGCATCTCGGTCTGAACAACCTGCGTGTCCTGGAGGCTTCGGGAGATCGCGTCGCCGCTTTGCCAGACCGCGAATCGGTCGAGCGACCATCGTTGGATTCGCGCAAACAGGTCCTGGCGGAGATCGGCGACGACGCGGTGGGCAAGGTAGTACATGAGGTAGATCTGGGCGAACAGCGCCAGGCTGTTGAGCGCGAACAGGAACAGGATAACGGCGGCCCCTCGATTGAGGGTGGCAAACGCCCGCGTGGCCAGTATCTGATCTATGAGCACGCCCGTGTACCTGGGGACCGCGAGGTTGGCTCCGGTGGCCACGAGCATCGCCACCAGGGCGCCTGCCAGATGGAAGCCGTAGGGGGCTATCCGGGCGGCCATCCGCCGGAGGTCGCTCACGCCCCGGCTCCGTTTCGTGCAATCGCCGCCCCGCCTGGCAGAATCGCGGCCAGGATTCGGCGCGAGGCGCCTGTCTCAACCGAGATCGCCTCCAGCGCTTCAGCGAGCTTCAGGCGCGCGGCACGATCCCGTATCAACCTGGCACCCTCATCGGCCACCTGCTCCGGGGTAACATCACCAACAAGCTCTGGCATGATGAGGCGCTTTGCGCGCATGTTGGGCAGCGCCAGGTAGGGCCTGCGGCTGATGTGCCGTCGCGCCAGGGCCAGCTTGAGCGCCAGCCCAAGACGGGGTACCCGCGTTAGCCACTCAATCGCACCCTCCACCGGGATTTGCGGGGCCAGACTGAACGGCAGGACCACCAGGGTGGGGACCCGCATCAACGCCAGCTCCAGCGTGTTGGTGCCCGGAATGGTCAGCGCCAGATCGGCATTGCGGATGGAAGACCGGTCTCCGTGCCTGACCTCGATGCCGGCGGCATCAAGGCCGGCCCGATGTCGGGAGATCAGCATCCGCCTGACTCGGGGCGACACGAACGGTGAGACCACGGCCAGCAGCCGGATCTCCGGCACACGCGCGCGTAATGCCGCGGCCGTTTCTACCCAGAAAGGAAACACCGCGGAAAAAACGCTGTTGCGGCTGCCGGCCAGAAGCGCAACCCTCGGGCGCGCATCGTGCGCGCCGTGCGCTTCTGCCAGCGCCCCGTCCGCCGGCGCCCCGTCCGCCAGCACCGCGTCCTGGAGGGGATCGCCGGTGACCTCGATCTTGTGATCTGAGACGCCGAGGCCGATAAGGCGCTCCCTCAGTGCCGTCGTGGGGACGAAGATCCGTTCGTACCCTCGATGCGCGCGCGCGATGTGGGCGCGCTCGACGAAGGCAAAGGCGCGGCCGCCCCACCGGCGGGCCAGCCGGCGTGAGAACCAGAACTCGCCCCCGACGTGGAGGACCACCGGTGTTGCCGCGGGAGTCCACCCGGGGAGCCCGAGCGCAAGCAGCAGCGTCGTCCTGGGATCCAGTATTCTGTCGAATACCCCAGAGGCCTCAGCGGCCGCCTCCTCCTGGCCGCTGGCAAACTGGCAGGGCGGCAGGCAGAGCACAGTCTCGACGGACCACCCTCCCTCGGAGGCCAGCTTCCGCGCCTCGGCGGCCATGGGCACAGCCCACCCTGCCACCTCGCCAGGGCTGTTGCCGACGATGACCAGTGTGGTTGCAGGCGGACTATTCGCCATCGTGCGCACGACGCTTCATTATAGTCTCCGCCGTCGCGTTCCGGCAATTTCACGAGGCGCGCTCCGGCAATCTCACGGGGCGCGTACAGGGTGATCTGCCCGGCCCGACGAATCGAGACCGGGACGAGATGAACATCCCACGGTCCGACCCTGCTTCGGCGCGCTCACGCCTCTGGCTCGGGCTGATCGGCCTCGCCGGCCTGGTCATTCTGGCCGCGGCACCGCTGCCCCAGGTGGATGCCGATGCGGCGCTCTACGGCCGGATCGCCGCCAACATCCTGACCACCGGCGACTGGATCACCTTCCACCATCCCGGCTGGTTCGTGGACAAGCCCCCGATCACGTTCTGGCTGATGGCGCTATCCTTTCGGCTCCTGGGGATCTCAGACGTGGCAATGCGCTTATGGCAGTTGCTCCTGGCGCTCGCGTTGATCGCCCTGACCTATCGGATGGCCCGTGCGGCCGGCGCGTCGCGGGAGGCAGGGCTGCTGGCTGCGCTGGTGTTGGCGACCGCGTCGCAGTTCTTCTACCAGGCCACCGTGCCCCAGCAGGATCTGCCCCTGACGTTCTTCCTGACCCTGGGCATGTACGGGGTGCTTCGGTACCTGGAACGCGGCGCGGCGCGCTGGGTCCTCGTCGCCGCGGTGGGCGCGGCGCTGGCAGCCCTGACCAGCGGGATCGCAGGCGTCGGCCTGTTCGGAATAGTGCTCCTGGCGGTGCTATTCGCCGTCCGTCCGGCGCTGCCGCACGCCAGGCGGGCGCTCATCGGCCGCGCAGCGCTGGCCGCTGCGGTCTTCGCCGTCCTGGCCCTGCCCTGGTTCGTGATTGGTGCACTGCGGCATGGCGACCAGTTCGTGACCACCTTCCTGACCTGGGGGACAATGGGCATAGGGCGGTTCTTCACGCCGGCCAGCTCCACGCCGCCGGCGTACTGGCTGGCCATCTTCGCCTATGTGCCGATCCTCCTGGTCGGGATGCTGCCCTGGTCGCCGGTATTTGTTTCGGCGCTGGCAGATCTGCGCCGCCTGTTCCGCGACGGTCCTCCCGGCATGAGGATCGTGGCAGTCTGGTTCCTGGCGATCTTCGTGATCCTCTCGCTCTCCTCTGGGGACAAGGTTTTCCGCTACCTCCTGCCATGCTTCCCACCGGCGGCTATCTTGACCGGCAGGGCTGCCGCGACCCTATTCGACAGGCCCGGTCGCCTGCGCCTGGTCGGATGGGGCGCGCTGGTCCCGGCGTTAGTGCTCATCGCCGCCGGGTTCTGGTTCCTCTGGGCACGGTTCCCGGCCGAGCGCGGTCCGTGGGTGATGGTGGCAGGTGCCTTCGTCGGCACTCTGGCCGCGGCGCTGGTTGCGTTCGGCCTGGCCTCGCTGCGCGCCCGGGGGCCGGCGGCGGTGGCGCTGGCAGCGGCGGGCGCGGTTGCGGCCTTCGTGGTACTCGAGGTCGCGATGCTGGCGAACGCCGCGCAGATCGCAACCCGGAGCGCGGCCTCCACGACGGCCGCTCCGTGGGCGGCAGCGGCGCAGGGAAGCCATCCTGGGCAGCAGAATAACCACCGGACACACATGCGATGAGGTGCGACGTGCGGAATGGTGTGATCGCCCTGCTCGCCGCGGTCTTGATCTCCGCTGGGACCGCCGGGGCTCAACCCGTCCCGGTGACCCTGGAGGCCGATAGCATCGTCTATGACTCGGCCGGCCAGGTCGTGACGGCGCAGGGCAACGTCCGCATGACCCTCCGGCGGTACCGTTTGTTCGCCGATGCTGCCCGGTACGATCTCCGGACGCAGATCGTCGTGGCCACAGGGAACGTGCGCATGGTTGACGCCCGGGGCCACGAACTGCGAGGTCGCGCGCTCACCTACAATGCCCGCACCGAGGAGGGCCGGTTCGAGCCCGTAGAGGGAATCGTGGATCGGGACCGCCGGCTCTACGTGCGCGGCGACCGCCTGGATTTCACGCAGGACCGCTTCGTTTGCTTCGAGGGGTTCGTGACCAACTGCGACCCCAAGCGGCCCGTCTACCACATCACCGCGCGACGCATCGAGTTGATCCCGGACCGGGAGATCGTGGCGTACCACGCCACGGTATACCTGCGCAACCGCCGGCTGATGACCTTCCCACGCTACATCCTGTCGCTGCGGCCCGGGGTCGAGGGGACTATTCTCCCAGGCCTGGGCTACAACAGCATAGATGGCTTCTGGGCAGACTACAGGATCCCGGTGGGGATGGGGTCAGGCCGCGGCCGTCTGTACATCAAGTACGGCACGATCACAGGGATTGCGCCGCTGCTCACCCAGGCGTGGGAGGAGCGGGCCTATACCGCGACCCTTCGGCTCGGCCGGGCGCAACTGGTTGACGACCGAGCGGCCTTCAACGGACTGCGCTACGACGTGGCTGAGATCGGCGCGGCGATGAATCCTGTCCGGATTGGATCGGGGCCGTTCTCATGGTCTCTCTCCGGCACGGCCGGATGGTACAGCGAGCTGACCTCGGGTTTGGCCACATCGCGGCTCGACGGCGAGCTTGCAGTGGAAACGGAGCGTCTCCGCATTGCTCCCGGGCTGACCTTCGCCGCCCGCGGCGCCGCGCGCGTCTCGGCATACGGGACGGGTGCGACGCGAACGGTTACGACATTCGGGGCTGCGCTGATCCAGCGGCTGGATCGCCACACCACGGTTTCGCTTCGGTACCTCTACGTCGCGGTGCAGGGGAGCACGCCGCTTGCCATTGACGTAGTGGATCCGGCCAGCACGGTCAGCCTGGGTCTTACGCGCACCGTGCCGGACCGCTTCCGGATCTCGGCCGGGGCCGCGCACAACACCGTGGTTCCCGAAACGAAGCTGACCGGATCATTCATGGTCATTGCATCCCCATCCCTGGAGGTCGGCGCTTCCGCGTCCTACAACCTTCGCCTGTCGGCCTTTGACGACATTGACTACACGGTGCGCTTCATACAGGACTGCATAGATATGGTGGTGCGCTACCGCCAGATCCGCAACGAGATCTCGATAGAGTTTGGGTTCGTGGGCATCACAGAGCGACGGGGCATGGTTCCGCGTACGACCCGGCCAGGCCCGGAGTTGCCGGATGACGCGCCGCCACGTCCTGGGGAGTTCTAGCCCATGGCCTCCGGTATCAACCCCGAGATCTTCCGCGAGTACGACATCCGCGGCCTGGTCGGCACCGACCTGACCCCGGAGATCGCCGCGCGTATCGCCCGTGCGTACGTGGCAGACCGCGATCTGTCCGGAAGCCCGGTGGTGCTGGGAGCGGACAACCGCACGCACTCGCCCGCGCTGTCGGCGGGTGTGGCCGAGGGCCTCACCGCCTCGGGGTGCGATGTTGCCGGGATCGGGACGGTCATCACTCCCACCTTCTACTTCGCGCGCGTCCACTGGGCGATCGAGGGCGGGGTCATGGTGACCGCCAGCCACAACCCATCCGAGTTCAACGGCTTCAAGCTGGCCGGCGGGTTCGGGACGCTGCATGGAGACCAGATACAGGCGGTCCGGAGGCGGGCGGAGGCCGGGCCGTTCGCGGACGGAGTGGGCCGTATCGAGTCCCGCGAGATTGTCCCGGCATACATGGAGATGTTGCGTGAGAAGATCCGGCTGGGCTCCCGGCGCCTGCGCGTGGCGCTCGACTGCGGAAACGGAACGGCCAGCCTGATCGCACCCCAGGTGCTCGCAGCGTGGGGCGTAGAGGTCGTGCCGATCTATTGTGACTCCGACCCGACCTTCCCCAATCACCACCCTGATCCCGTGGACCCGCACAACCTGACCGACCTGATCGCCCTTGTGCGCCGCGAGCGGTGCGATCTGGGGATCGGGGTAGACGGCGACGGTGACCGGATAGGTGTCGTGGACGACCAGGGCGAGATTCTCTGGGGCGACCTCCTGATGGTTCTCTACTGGCGCGAGATCCTGCCGCGCCACCCCGGCGCCGATGTGATCGTCGAGGTGAAGTGCTCGCAGGTTCTGGCAGACGAGGTGACCCGCCTGGGCGGCAGGCCGTTCTTCTACCGCACCGGCCACTCGCTCATCAAGGCCAAGATGCGCGAGATCGGCGCGGTCTTCACCGGCGAGATGTCGGGGCACATGTTCTTCGCGGACGAGTACTACGGCTTTGACGACGCCCTGTACGCCGCCGGGCGGCTGCTGCGGATCCTCTCCCACGCCGATGCGCCGCTGTCGGCGCTGATGGCCGACGTGCCGCGCTACCCCGTAACGCCGGAGGTGCGTGTGGCGTGCCCCGACGCGCGCAAGTTCGATGTCGTGGCGCGTGTGGCCGAGGCGTTCAAGCGCGGGCACCAGGTCATTGACGTGGACGGCGCGCGCGTGGTGTTCGATGACGGATGGGGACTCGTGCGGGCCAGCAACACCCAACCGGTACTGGTGTTGAGGGCGGAGGCGGCGACCCCTGCCGGCCTGGAGCGGATCAAGCAGGCGATTGGGGACGCGCTGGCGCGCTTCCCCGAAGTGGGACCGCCGGCGTGGTGAGGCCGCGATGGGGGCGAGATGACCCCCAAGCCGTGCTCCTGCTGATGGCCACCGCCGAGGAGATGGCCGATCCAGGAGCGTTGCGGGCGCTGCGGGAGGCGCAGGCCGACGGCCTGGCCGGGCGGATATACTCGTACGAAGACGTCTTTGGCCGTCCACCTCGACGGGGGACCCGGAAGAGGCGTTGATGGCTGATATTCGCTTCACCCGACGGGCCCTACGGGATATTGGCTTCAGAATCGCGGGGCTCGGTAGCGTTGAGATCCAATACGTCCGGCACCGTCGAGAGGCCTATCGCAAGTGACCTTTCTCTCCGCATGGTGCGGCCGATACCGGCGCCTGCTCGCTGCCGCGGGCCTCATGCACCTCTCGGCGGTGGTCGTCACTTCCGTCGTGAGGTTGCTGCCCGCCCAAGGAGTGGTGCTCCTCACCCTCTCGGGGTTACCGCTCTACTTCGCGTGGGCTCTGGCGGACTACCGCGGTTTCCTGCTGGCCACCTTCGCCACAATCGCCGTGGTTCAGGTGGAACCGGCGCCGTTCGACATGCTGGTGCCGGTGGCACTGGCCGCCGGAGTGGCCGGGAGGCATTTTCACGTTCGCTTTGACGCGCGCTTCTGGACCCTGGCGGCATTCATCGGCCTCTCTGTGGTATCGGTGGCGCAGGCCGGTGATCTCGCCACTGCCGCCCGGTACGTGGCGATAACCGGATACCTGGCTTTGCTCTATCTCGCGGTTGCCGGGTTGCTACGACAGGATGCGCGTCAGGCAGTCATCGCCGGCATCGTCGTCGCAGCGCTGGCAACGGCCGCGCTGACGCTTGTGGCGTTCTATGACGTGCCAGGGCTGGAGCACCTGCTCTACCACCGGGGCCCTCGCTGGCAGGGTACCTTCAAGGACCCGAACGTCTTTGGCGGATTCCTCGTCCTGCCTCTGGCATTGTCGTTGGATCTGGTGATGGCAGGAGGCCGGGCCGGGTGGGCTCTCGCCACGGCCGTCCTACTGCTTGGCCTTGTTATGAGCCTGTCGCGGGGAGCCGTCATGGCAGGAGCCGTCACGCTGGCGATCATGGCCGTCCTCGCGCTGCGGCGGCGCGAGTACGCGCAGTTGCGGCGCGGCGCCTTCGCCCTTGCCCTAGGCCTGGCGGTGGTTGTGGGGTTTGTCCTCTCGCACGATCTAGGTCCTGTCTTCGTGGGGCGTGTCGGGCTGGAGGATTACGACAGAGTCAGGTTTGAAGTGCAGGAGCGAGCCCTCGCTGGCCCCGGCAGTTCGTCCTGGGCGCTGGGCATGGGCCCGGGCCAGTTCGAGGTCGTGCACGCATACGCGACCCACAGTCTCTACCTTAGGGTATTGGCCGAGAACGGGCTGCTCGCGTTTGTGCCCTTCGCCGGCTTCCTGCTCCTGCACCTCGTCCCCTTGAGGCGGCAACAGACCATCATCAGGGCCGGGCTAAGTGGGGGTACGGTGCTGGCCGTGCTCGCCGGGCAACTGCTGAATGGGTTCGTGATAGACACGCTGCACTGGCGGCATCTGTGGTGCGTGTTCGCGGTGGCCTGCTGGTACGCGCAGGGCGAGGGCCCGGCGTATCCCGCAGCGCCGACATGAGGAGATGGGCTTGGCCGGAGTGACCGCGGTCATCACCGCCCACAACGAGGAGGGCCTGATCCGCGAGGCAATAGCCAGCGCCCTCGCGCAGACACACGCCGAGTGCGAGGTCCTGGTCGTGGACGATGGCTCGACAGACAGGACGGCGGAGGTCGCCGAGGGGGTCGGCGACTCACGCATCAGGGTCTTTCGGGAAGCCCACGCCGGCCGGTCCGCGGCGCTGAACAAGGGGATCGCCATGGCGACGCACGAGTTCATCGCCATCCTGGACGCGGACGATCTGTGCCTTCCCGACCGATGCGGCCGCCAGGTGGCGTTCCTCGATGCTCATCCCAAGGTTGCGGTCGTCGGGTCGAGCGCGTATCTGCGGGACCGGCAGGGGCGCGAGCGGCTGCTCCGGGTTCCAACATCGGACAGGGCGATCCGCCGGGCCATGGCCTGGGGTAATCCGTTTGTTCACAGTTCGGCGATGATGCGCCGGTCTGCGCTGCAGGCATGCGGAGGGTACGCGGACACCCGGTTTGAGGACTACCATCTCATGGTCCGGATTGCCGCTGCCCACCCTGTTGCGAACCTGGCTGAGCCACTGGTGGTACGGCGGCTGGGGCCGGGAAGCCATGGGCGGTCCGGCCCCCGTAGCCACAGACTGCGCACGAAGCTGGAGTTCCAGCGCCTCGCAGTCCAGTGGCTGGATCTTCCCGCGAC